>CAZDNN010000019.1:0-24245 GCA_964506385.1 uncultured Planctomycetota bacterium | reverse complement strand
ACAGCCCCGATCTTAGCACGCTGGCGCAGCGGAGTCAACCGGAAATCGGCATCCTGCGCCAGGTGGACGCGGCGGTGGACTTCTCGTGGGTGAGCGAGGAGGTCGCTCCGGGCAACAGCCCGGCCATGGGGCTTCCGAGCTTCGACCCGGAGGCGGCTCTCCCAATGACGCTGGTGGGCCACCTGCTCGGGATCGTGGGCGACAGGCGGAGCATCCCCTGGCCGGGGCGGCGCTTCGAAGCCTGAGGGAGAATTGCAGAGTTGACCAACTCTGCAATTCTCCCTCAGGCCACCGAGCAGTCTCGCGCGTCCATGACGCGGCGTTCGAGCACTGCACCAGGGCAGGCGGGAAGTGCTGAGTGGAGCGCGGGGGCGGGGAGGTCGGCTTGTCGGAGTGGTGGCGGGCCGCTAAGATGTTGGTGTTGCGGGCACGTGAGACAAAGCTGCGCTGAGGTGAGAACGAGTGACTGGCTGGTCGTGGACAGGGGGAATGGCGGTGCTCCTGATCGTTGGTCTGGCGTCGGCGTCTCAGGGGGGTGAGCCCAGGACGCGGATGCTCTATGTGGACGCGCGCGGCGGCGACGACGCCAGCGACGGGCTGACGCCGGCCCGCGCGTGGCGGACCCTGGCGAAGGTGAACGCCGCGGCCCTGCGCCCAGGCGACACCGTCCTGTTCCGGCGCGGCCAGTCCTGGCGCGGCCAGTTGGTTCCACGGAGCGGCGACGAGACGGGCTGCATCACGTACGGCGCGTATGGGGACGGGGCGAAGCCGCTGCTGCTGGGCTCCGTGCCGCGGAACTCACCGGCAGACTGGCAGCAGGAAGCGGGAGAGATCTGGTCAACAGCCAGGGCGGTGTACAGCGAGATCGGGGGGGCGGAGGATCTGTCGCGTGCCGACTGGCGCGTGCACGACGAGGGCGGCGCCCAGGTCGCGGTGGCCAGGCAGGGGGCCGTCAGGGAGCTTCGCTGCGCCGCCAGTGGGACGCGGGGCAATCATATTCAGCTCTACGTCACAGGCCTGCCGATCCAGGCTGGCCGCGACTACCGCTTCACCTTCCGCGCCCGATGCAGCAGGCCCTTCGGCGCGCCGGCCATCAGGCTGATGCGCAGCCAGAAGCCGTGGACGTCGTACGGCAGCCCGCGGGTTGCGGCGCCGGCCATCGGGGCCGAGTGGCGGGATCTCGCCATGGTGTTCCGCGCCTCGCGGACGGCGGACGACGGGCGCATCACGCTCTTCCTGGGCGGCGTGCTGCCCGCGGGGGCGATCCTCTCGTTCGAGCCCGGCCGGCTTGCCGAGGTCCGCTGCAACCAGGCACTGCCCCTCGACGTGGACGTGGGCAGCATCATCTTCGACCACGGCGCGGCCACCGGCGTGAAGAAATGGACGCCCGAGGACCTCAGGCAGCCCGGCGACTACTGGTACGACGGGCGGAACTGGCGTGTCCTGCTCCGCTCAGTGGGCAACCCCGCCGAGCGGCACAGGAGCATCGAGCTGGCCCTCCGCCGCCACATCATCAACGAGGGAGGCAGGCACCACGTCACCTACGAGGGCCTCGCGCTCCGCTACGGCGCGGCCCACGGCATCGGCGGCGGCAACACCCACCATATCACTGTGCGCGACTGCGACCTCAGCTACATCGGCGGCGGCCACCAGTTCACCCGCCCCGGCGGCCGGCCCGTCCGCTACGGCAACGCCATCGAGTTCTGGGACAGCGCCCACGACAACCTCGTCGAGGGCTGCCGCATCTGGGAGGTCTACGACGCGGCCCTCACGAACCAGGGGAACAGCCCTGGCAACGTCCAGGCCAACATCACCTACCGCCACAACGTCATCTGGAACTGCGAGTACTCCTTCGAGTACTGGAACCGCGATGCCACGAGCCGCACGGAGAACATCCGCTTCGAGCACAACACCTGCGTTGACGCGGGCCGCGGCTGGGCACACGGCCAGCGCCCCGATCCCAACGGCCGGCACCTGATGTTCTACCACAACTCCGCGCAGACGAGCGGCTTCGTCATCCGCCACAACATCTTCGCCAGCGCCACCGAGAGCTGCCTGCGGCTCGAGCCGCCCGACTGGTCGAAGGGCCTGGTCACGGAGCGCAACTGCTGGTGGCAGCCCGAGGGGGCACTGCTGCTGTGGCTGCGGAAGCCCTACGCGCCGGAGGCGTTCCCGGCCTGGCGGAAGGCGACGGGCCAGGGCAGCGGCTCGATCGTCGCCGCGCCGCGCTTCGTCGATGCGGGGGGAGGCGACTTCCGGCTCCGCCCCGATAGCCGCTGCCGCGACCTTGCCTCGGATGGCGGCCCCGTCGGCGCCCGATCGGGGGCGCGCGGCGCGCGTTAGCCGGCTGGCCGGGGAGCCCCGGAAGGTGGCGCGTGCAAGCAGGCGTGTCAGATCGTTGAGCTCCCGCTTAGCCGACAATGGGCAGACGGCTCCGCACGGAGGCGGTCGCGCGTTGGGGGCGGACGGCGGCTCGGGAGGGGGCCTCGCCCTTCCAGCAGGTTGTGTCGCGATGTGTTCTTAGGCGTAGAGTCTGAGGTTGGCGAGCCCCTTTTCGAGGCCCTCCTCTGGGCTGAAGGTGGCGTCCTCGTGCTCGATGCTGAGGACGCCGTCGAAGCCCGCGCGTCGGAGGCGGGAGACGTAGCGGCCCCAGTCGATGCTGCCGAAGCCTGGGATGACGTAGCGCCACCAGCCCATGATCTGGTTGCCGCGGACCGCGAGCAGGTCGTCCTTGATCTCCGTGTCTTTGGCGTGGGTGTGGAAGATGCGGTCGGCGTAGCGATCGACCCCTGCGAGGTAGTCGATGCCCTGCCAGATCAGGTGCGAGGGGTCGTAGTTGAAGCCGACGTGGTCGAAGGGGAGGGCGTCGAGGACGGCGTCCCACTGCTCGAAGTTCTGGATGTTGGTGGCAAACCAGTTCTCGAAGGCGATCTTGATGCCTTTCTCGCCGGCGTATTCGGCGATGGGGGTGTAGACGGCCTTGACGTCCTCGGCGATCGTCTGCTCCTTGCTCTTTCCCTCGACGGGCATGCCGGCGCCCAGGCAGAGGACGCCGGTGCCGACGGCGAGGCAGGCGTCCACGAGCTTCTTGGTGTCGGCGATGGCCTGGGCGCGCTGGTCGTCGTCGCCGGCCAGCAGGTTGCCGTAGGAGGCGATGCTGGAGATGGCGAGTCCGTGGTTGGCGAAGAGCTCGCGGATGTCAGCGCCTTCGGCGAGAGCCCTGTCGGCCGGGAGGTGCGCCGTGGCGACCTCGAGGGCATCGAAGCCCGCTTCGCCGGCGAAGGCGACGACCTCCTCGAGGGTCTGCTTCCGCATGCACGCCGTCAAGAATCCAACTTGCATCCTGCTCTCCTTCTGGAGATGTGCGACGGACCGCGGCGTGGGAATACGCCGCTGCGCGGGAGGGCGAGGCTCCTGCCGAGCCGCGAACGTGTTTCGGGAGGCGGCTCGGCTGGAGCCTCGCCCTCCCATCCCAGGAGTCAGCAACGGGAACATCATAGGCTCGGTGCTGGCTGTGTCAAGGCGAGCTTCACACGGCGGAGCGGATCGCGTAGAATCGCCTCCGTCGCACACGGAGCAGCGAGGATCCGATGAACCGACGGGCGCTGATTCTCGGCGTGCTGGCCTGCCTGACTTGGAGCACCGTCTTCGTGCTCGGCAGGCTGACCATCAGCCAGCACGAGACGGACCCCGTGGTCCTGGGATTCTATCGCTTCGCGATCGGCGGCCTGATCCTCACGGCGGCGATGTGTCTGCTGGGGCGAGGGCGGGAGCTGGCCGCACTTGGGCGGGAGCCGCTGCGGTTCCTCGTGCTCGGCCTGACGGGCGGCTTCGGAATGGGCTTCTGCGTGTTCCTGGCGCTGCTGCACACGACGTCGATCGCGACGCAGATCGTGATGAACTCGAATCCCGTGCTGATCGTGCCGCTGTCGCTGCTCATCGGTGAGCGGGTGGGCGTGGGGAAGGTCGCGGGGGTCGTGCTGGGCGTAGTGGGGTGCGTGCTGGTGCTGGGCGGGCTCCCGGAGGAGGTGGTGCGGCTGACGCCTGGGCATCTCAAGGGCGGGTTGCTGGCGGCGGGTTCGGGGCTGTGCTGGGCGGTCTACACGGTTTTCGGGCGCGGGCTGGTGCGGCGCCACGGCGGCCTCACCACGACGACCCTCAGCATGGCCCTCGGCGGGGTGTTCTTCGCCGTTGCGTGCCTGGCGATGGGCAAGGGCCTTCTGCTGGCCGACTGGCGGGGAGCGGCGGTCGGGCTGTATCTCGGCGTGGTGCCCACGGCGTTCGGCTTCACTGCGTGGTATGTCGCGCTCGAGAAGCTGCCGGCGAACGTCCTCGGCCCCCTCCAGTTCATCGTGCCGGTCGGGGGCGTCGCGCTGGCGATCGCCCTCCTCGGCGAGACGCTCACAGCCGTCATGGGCCTGGGCGGTGTTGTGGCTCTCACGGGTGTGTACCTCTCGACACGGGGGGGAAGCTCGGCTTGACGTGTGTGGCCAGGACGGTAGACTCTCCGACCTGAGCGTACAGACAATCCTCCAATCAGGAGCGGTGGGCCATGGCGAAGATCGGGGTCGGGATCGTAGGGTGCGGGGGGATGGGGGCTTCGCTGGCTCGAGGGCTCGGGGAGTTGGAGGCGGCCGAGATCGCCGGATGCTACGACGCCGTGGCGGAGAAGGCGCAGGAGCTGGCGGCGGCGACCGGGAGCCGCGCGTTCGCCACCTATGAGGAGATGCTGGCCGACGGCGCGGTGGAGGCCGTGGCGGTCGCCTCCCCGCAGTTCGCGCACGCCGAATGCACCGTTGCGGCGGCGCGGGCGGGCAAGCACGTCTTCTGCGAGAAGCCGATGGCGACGACCCTCGATGAGTGCGACGCGATGATCGCGGCGTGCCGCGAGGCGGGGGTGACGCTGATGATCGGGCAGGTCTGCCGCTACCACGCGGTGCATGGGAAGGTGCGGGAGCTGGTGGCGAGCGGGGAGTTCGGCAAGCCGATCTGCATGATCGTGCGGCGGATCGGCGGGCCGTGGGGCGGGGCGTACGACCAGCACTGGCGGCTCAAGCGCGAGCTCAGCGGCGGCAATCTCATGGAGATCCACGCCCACGAGATCGACTTCATGCGTTTCGTGTGCGGCGACGTCGCCCAGGTCTACGCCGCGGGCGGCACCTATGTGGACCGGCGGCTCGACTACCCCGACCTGGCGCTGGTGGTGATGCACTTCGCCAGCGGCGCGAAGGGCTTCCTGCACAGCGGGCAGGTGAGCGCCATCGGGGGCTACGGGGGGCGGGTGGACTGCGAGGGCGGCTCGCTCCACTTCCCGGCTATCTGGGGCGCCGACGGGGGCATCCACACGTGCAAGACGGGCGGCGAGGCGACCTTCCTGCCGGCCACCGACATCCCGGTGGAGACGCCGGTGACCCACGAGCTGCGCGACTTTGTTGACGCCGCGATCCGTGGCGAGCCGGCGCCCGTCCCTGGCGAAGAGGGCAGGGCGGCAGTGGAGGTGGCCCTGGCGGCCTACCGGTCCATCGAGACCGGCCAGGCGGTGGACCTCCCGCTCTGATCCCCTGCCAATGTGGCAGGGGGCTGTGGGTGGCCGCCTGCCTGATCGGCTGGGGCGCAGGAAGCCCCAACGGCTCCCTGTCCGCCAGCATCGGCGGAGGGCGTTGCGGTGGACGCAGGCCGGCGCCCCATCGCAACCTCAGGCACTACAAGGGGTTGGACCTTGGCACCTGCGACGCATCGGGCGCCGCGAGGCCGGCGGCGCGGCTCCTCCGAGCGCCGCCACCGGCCTTCCGTCCAGTTCGGCACGGTGTTTGCTGTCCCACCTATGGAAAGTTGATGCGCCTGCGTGAGAGCGCGACCGTCTATTGCCGTGGACAAGCCGCAAGGAGGCTCGTAGAGCGATGGCGAAGAAGAAGGCAAAGGCAAAGCCCAAGGCGAAGGCTAAGGCACAGGCCCCGGCGATCCGCCCGCTGGCGGACCGGATCGTTGTGCAGCGCCTGGACGCCGAGGCGGTGACCTCGGGAGGCATCGTGCTGCCCGACGCGGCCAAGGAGAAGCCGAAGCAGGGCGAGGTCATCGCCGTGGGCGAGGGCCGTATGGGCGACGCAGGGGAAGCCGTGCCCATGCAGGTCAGCGTCGGCGACCGCATCGTATTCGCTTCCTACGCCGGCACCGAGGTGACCCTGGGCGGCGAGGAATACCTGATCATGCGCGAAGAGGATGTCCTGGGCATCATCAAGTCCTAGACTGCCCGGCGTCCAGGAGCCATTGACGAGAAGGAGCGAGCGGTATGGCCCCGAAGAAAATGGCATTCGACCAGGAGGCGCACGAGGCGGTCCGCGAAGGGGTGCGCAAGCTGGCCGCAGCCGTGAAGGTCACCCTCGGCCCCCGCGGCCGCAACGTCATCCTCGAGAAGAGCTGGGGCGCCCCTACGGTCACCAAGGACGGCGTGACCGTGGCCAAGGAGATCGAGCTCGAAGAGAGCTTCGAGAACATGGGCACCCAGATGGTGCGCCAGGTCGCCTCCCAGACCTCCGACGTGGCCGGCGACGGCACGACCACCGCCACCGTCCTCGCCGAGGCCATCTTCCTCGAAGGCCTGAAGAACATCACGGCCGGCGCCAACGCCATGGCCCTCAAGCGCGGCATCCACGCCGCCGTCGAGGCCGTCGTCAAGCACCTTGCCGACGTCAGCACCGATGTCGAGGGCAAGAAGGAGATCGCCCAGGTCGGCGCCATCGCGGCGAACAACGACAAAGAGGTCGGCGACATGATCGCCGAGGCCATGGAGAAGGTGGGCAAGGACGGCGTCATCACCGTCGAGGAAGGCAAGACGCTCGACACCGACGTCGAGTGGGTCGAGGGCATGGGCTTCGACCGGGGCTACCTCTCCTCCTACTTCGTCACCGACCAAACGGCGATGACCGTCGAGCTCGAAGACCCTCTGATCCTCATCCACGAGAAGAAGATCAGCAACGTCCGCGACCTGGTGCCCCTCCTCGAAAAGGTCGCACAGGCAGGCAAGCCACTGCTGGTCATCGCCGAGGATGTCGAGGGCGAGGCCCTCGCCGTCCTCGTCGTCAACAAGCTGCGCGGCATCCTCCAGTGCTGCGCCGTCAAAGCCCCAGGCTTCGGCGACCGCCGGAAGGCCATGCTCGAGGACATCGCCTTCCTCACCGGCGGCAGGGCCATCGTCGAGGCCCTCGGCATAGACCTCGAGAGCGTCAGCATCGAGGACCTCGGCACCGCCACGCGGGTCGTCATTGACAAGGACAACACGACCATCATCGAGGGCGGCGGCACCACCGAGGCCATCCAGGGCCGCATCGCGCAAATCCGCCACGAAATCGAAGTCACCACAAGCGACTACGACCGCGAGAAGCTCGAAGAGCGCCTCGCCAAGCTCTCCGGCGGCGTCGCCCAGATCAATGTCGGCGCCGCCACCGAGCCCGAGATGAAGGAGAAGAAGGCCCGCATCGAGGACGCCCTGCACGCCACCCGCGCGGCTGTCGAGGAGGGCATCCTCCCCGGCGGAGGCGTCGCGCTCGTCCGCGCCGCCACGGCACTTGACAGGCTCCGGGTCAACGGCGACGAGAAGATCGGCGTGGACATCGTACGCCGCGCCCTGCCCGCCCCGCTCCGCCAGATCGCCGAGAACGCCGGCGTCAACGGCGCCCTCGTCGTCCAGAAGGTCCTCGAAAGCGACAACCCCAATTTCGGCTACGACGCGCTCAGAGGCAAGTACTGCGACCTCGTCGAGGCCGGCGTCATCGACCCCACCAAGGTCGTCCGCTCGGCGCTCCAGAACGCCGCGAGCATCGCCTCGCTCCTTCTCACCACCAACGCCCTGATCACCGAGATGGAGAAGGAGGAGGAGGAGCCCACGCCCGGCATGGACGAGGACATGTACTAAACCGACCGCGCCTGGGTCCCCATCGAGCACGCCGCCTCGGGCAGTTGAAGCCCGGGGCGGCGTGCTGCTACAATGGGGAGCGGTCAGGCACTCGCCGGGCGCGGCGCCCGCCAGAGACCTCCCTGTGCCCGCAGGACAAGTGGATGCCCCAGAGAGCTGAACGGACGCCGACTGCTCCGCCGCTGGCACCCCGCATCATCGGCCACGCAGGCCTATGGGCCTGTGCGGCGGCTGCCGCGGCCTGCATCGTGCTCATCGCCCTGGGCGCCGGCACGGGAGGGGGGGTAGGCGTGCTTGCTGGCCTGCTGCTCCTCCCCGTTGCGGGGCTCGGCGTCTGGCTGTTCCTCGACTTCCTGCGCCTGGCCGACTGGAGGGTGGCGCCGGAGCTGCCGCTGGGCCTCAAGCTGCTGGGGCACGCGGCCCGGGTCATCGGAGCGCTGGCCGCTGCGGCGTGCGTCGCGCTCGCAGTCCTGGCCATCATCTTCCCTGGGCACGTGCCTCCGCACCCGATGCGCGAGGTGGCTGGGGTGTGGGTGCCGGTCGAGCCCGACTCGCCAGCGTTCCACGCGGCGCGGCCTGGGCTGGTCGCGCTGTTCGTCCTCGGCATCTTCCCAGCGCTGGTGCTGCGGGTCCTGGGC
The DNA here is from genome assembly GCA_964506385.1 of uncultured Planctomycetota bacterium. Taxonomy (GTDB): domain Bacteria; phylum Planctomycetota; class PUPC01; order DSUN01; family DSUN01; genus CAZDNN01. Next base: position 15,695 of record CAZDNN010000019.1, on the reverse strand, counting down.
ACTGCGGTGGCCGAGATGCGCGGGTGGGCGCGTCTGGGCGTCCCGGCGGCCTTTGGCGGGGCCGTCGCGCTGCTCACCGTCGCCCTGGTCCTGAATCTGACGCGGTGGGGGGTCGCCGTCGCGACGCTTCCGCTGGCCGTCTTCGACGCTGTGGCGGCAGCGGTGTTCTTCGGACTGCTCGTCTACTTCGCGCTGCCCCGCGTCATTGACGCCTTCGAGGCCGATGGGCTGTGATGGAGTGGATGGATGAAAGGAGGGGTGGATGGATGAGCGGATGGGTGGCGGGGTGGAGAAGAACGGCAGGCAAGGCCACGTGTCGTCTGCCCACCCATCCAGTCGCCCGTTCATCCAGTCATCCAGTGCCCTGCTGAGGGGACGTGTCCGATGATCGAGGTGGAGCATCTCGTCAAGCGATTCGGCGACGTCGTGGCCGTGGACGACGTGTCGTTCTCGATTGGGGAGGGTGAAGTGGTGGGCTTCCTGGGGCCGAACGGCGCGGGGAAGACGACGACGATGCGCATCCTCACCTCGTTCCTGCCGGCGTCGTCGGGCAGGGTGCGCGTTGCGGGCTTCGACCCCTTCTGGGAATCGCTTCAGGCCCGTCTTCGCATCGGCTATCTGCCCGAGAGCGTGCCGCTTCGCCGCGAGATGCGGGTGACGGAGTACCTCTTCCACCGCGCGCGCCTCAAGCGGGTGCCGGCCTGCCTGCGCAAGCGGCGGGTCGCCGAGGTGCTCGAGCGCTGCGGCGTCCGCGAGGTCGCCGAGCGGGTCATCGGGCAGCCCTCGAAGGGCTACCGCCAGCGGGTCGGCCTCGCCGACGCCCTGGTGAGCGACCCGCCCATCCTCATCCTCGACGAGCCGACCGAGGGGCTCGACCCCAACCAGGTGCGGGTGGTCCGCGAGATGGTCCGGGAGCTTGGCGAGCGCCGCACCGTCCTGCTCTCGACCCACATCCTCTCCGAGGTCGAGCAGATCTGCCCTCGCGTCATCATCATCAGCGACGGCCGCATCGTCGAGCAGGGCCGCACCGAGGAGCTGACCCGCGCGCTCGACACGTGCGACCGCCTCGCCCTCCAGACGGTCGGCTCCGGGCACGCGATCCGCACGGCGCTGGCCGATATCCCGGGCGTGACCCGTGTGGTCTGGGAGGAGCGCAACGACGCGGAGGGGCCACAGGGCTTCCTCGTCGAGGCGGCGCGGGACGCGGGGCTTCGTGAGAAGGTCCTCGCCGTCGTGCGCGAGCGCGGATGGCCGCTGGTGCAGCTCGCCGAGCGCAAGCCGACGCTCGAGGACGTCTTCGTGCAGCGCACGCGGACAGCCGACGTGGGGGAGGGCGCCTCATGAGAAACGTCGCGGAGCTGACAAGGCGCGAGCTGGCCGCCACGTTCCTGTCGCCCATCGCCTACATCGTGCTCGTTGTCTTCGTCATGCTGCCGGGCTACGTGCTGTCGGAGATCCTCATCCGGCGGATGGCGACGGCGGATATGACGCCGGTGGTGCACCTGATGGCGTGGGTGCTGCTGTTCATCTCGCCGATGCTCGCGATGCGGCTGTTCGCCGACGAGTTCCAGAGCGGGACCATCGAGCCGCTGATGACCGCGCCGGTGACTACCCTCGAGGTCGTCCTGTCGAAGTACCTCGCCTCGCTGTTCTTCCTCCTGACGGCCCTGGTGCCGACGTTCGTGTACGCAGCGGTGCTCTTCCAGATCGGGCGCCCCGACCCCGGCCCTGTGCTGGCGGGCTACCTCGGGTTGTTCCTGTTGGGCGCGTACTTCCTGGCTGTCGGGATGGTGGCGTCGGCGTGCGTGCGGACGCAGATCGCCGCTGCGGTGATCACCATCGTGCTGCTGCTCACGCTCCAGACCCTGGGTACGATGGTGCCGTCGGACGCGACCGACACGCTGTCGCGGGTGGCGCGTTACCTGAGCTACTGGGAGCACTTCGTCGCGGTGTTCGCCAAGGGGATCATTGACACGCGGGACGTGGTGTTTTTCGTCTCGCACTGCGCGTTCTGTGTGTTCCTGACGTCGGTGATCGTCGCCGTGCGTCGCTGGAGGTGACAGGGTTGGCCGAGACGCAGCCACAGGTCGGGCGGGTGCCGTGGGTGCTGGTCGAGCGGGCCGGCGGCGTGGCGCTGGTGCTCGGCCTTTGTGTGGCGGGCAACGCGTTGATGCTCTGGCTGCTGCGGGGCGGGACGCGGCCGATGGTGTTCGTGGGGGTCGGGGCTGTGCTGGCGGTGTTGGGCGTGGCGGCTCAGCACCGGCGGCTGGCCGCGCTGGCGCGCAGCCCGGCGTTCGCCTTGACCCTGATCGTCACGGGTGCGGCGGTGCTCGGCCTCGCGGCGCTCGCCCTGGTGAGCGTGATCAACGCGCGCCACTACCGCCGCATTGACCTGACGGGCAGCGAGCTCTACACCCTGGACCCTCAGACGGTGGCGATCCTCCAGCAGGTGGACCGGCCGCTGCACATCATCTCGGCCATGGTGCCGCACCCGAAGCCTCGGAACGCCATCGAGCGGTTCAACAACCTGGTCCGCTCGCGGGCCGAGGCCATGCTGCGAGAGTTCGCATCCCACTCGCGGTTCATCGAGTTCACGGCGCTGGACCTGTATGCGGACCCGCAGTCGCGGCAGCGGCTCGAAGAGCGGCATCAGATCTCGCTGCTGCGGGACTCGGTGGTGTTCGTCTACCAGGAGCCGGAGGGCGGGCGGCGTGTGCTCGGGGTCGAGTTCCGCCAGTTGGCCGCCTTCTCGACGATGCCGGGCGTGCCCCCGAAGTTTCGCGGCGAGGCGGTCTTCACGGCCGCGCTGCTCAGCCTGGTGGAGGGGCGGAGGAGCCGGGTGTGCTTCGTCTCGGAGCACGGGGAGCGGAGCATCGAGGAGTTCGACCGCCTGGGGCTTTCTGACCTCGCGGAGATGCTGCGGGCCGACAACTGCGCCGTGCAGGCCTGCACGCTGCCCGACATACCCGCCGAGTGCGACGTGCTCGTCATCGCCGGGCCTCGGCGGGCCTTCCGCGAGACGGAGCTTGATGCACTCCGCACGTACCTGAGGGAGGGCGGCAGCCTGATCGCGCTCCTCGACCCGGTGGTCGGCGACATGCGGGCGAGCGGGGTCGAGGACGTGCTGGCGGACCACGGCATCACGGCTGCGACCGACATCGTGATCGTCGAGCAGTCGCGGCTCAGGATGGTCGGCCGGACCCTCGGCAGCACCCCGACCGTGCGCATCGACACGGCCGACTACCCGAAGGCCGGGAGCGGCCCCGAGCGGGCCCGCCATCCGATCACCCGCAAGGTGGCCGGCCTGCGCACGTCCTACTACGTCGCCTGCCCCGTCTCGGCCGCGGCGTCGGCCGGCGGGCAGAAGGACCCGCTGGCGAGCGAGCTGGTGAGGACGTCGTCGCGGTCGGGCGGCAAGCGGGGGTTTGACCCCGCGCGGCTCGACAGCCTGAGGGTGGATCCCAGGAAGGACGCGCGGGGGCCCTTCAGCATCGCCGTCGCACGCGGGCGCTGGCAGGCAGACGAGGGGGAGGCGACGGGGGGGCGGATCGTGGTCTTCGGCGACTCGGATTTCGTGACCAACACGTATCTGAAGCAGGGCGAGACGGGGAACCTGGCTCTGATCCGCAGCGCCGTGGCCTGGGCCGCCGGCCGCGAGTACAAGGTCGGCATCCCACCGAAGCCGCTCGAGCTGACGCGGCGTCTCGACGCGACGGAGCGGGACAGGACGCTGGCCCGCTGGGCCACGGTGTTCGCCCCGCCGTTCCACATCCTGCTCGTCGGCCTCGTCGTCTGGTGGGTCCGCCGCCGGTAGTGGAGGGCAGTGCCGCGAAGGCTGAGAGTCTTCAAGCGCAACATGTGCGCACCCTGCGCGCATGGTGGGCCGAGGAAAACTCGCACTGGGCACACCGTATGGGATCGAGCGGCTCTGCGGTCGATCCCGCAAGGCCTGCTTCTCGTAGGCAGGGCATGCTCGCTGCCCGTTGCAGGAGACGAACAAACCCAACGGAGTTGGCTTTGTTCTCTAGTGTGCCCAGCGCGAGTTTTCCTCTTGGGTTGCGGGCGTAGCCCGCGGTAGGGAAGAGGGCCATGGGCCTGAGACGGATGCTCGTGCTGCTGGCCATCGGCCTGGCGCTCGTCGTCGGGCTCGGCGTCTACGTGGTGGTGGTCGAGCTGCACTCGCCAACCACCGAGGAGGCTGCCGCACGGGATGTCCTCGTGTTCCCACCGGCCGACGACGCAGACGCGGGCATCCCGCGGCGGGCGACCCGCCTCGAGATCCGCCGCGGCGACCAGACAACCGTCATCGAGAAGACGGGCGCCAGGACCTGGCGCCTGCGGCGCCCAGTTGATGCCCGCGCAGACCGCTCCGCCGTGCTCGCCGTCCTCACTGACCTGAAGACGCTTCGGGTCGAGAGCTCCACCACCAGCAGCGACCTCAGCGCCTTCGGCCTCGCGCCGCCGCGTGTCCTGGCATCCTTCTGGCTGGGCGAGGAGCGTCACCAGGTGGCCATTGGCGCGACCGTGCCGGGGGCGAAGCGCGGGGAGACAAAGGTCTACCTCCGGTCGGACGACAGCCCGGCCGTCTATGTCGTGGACGGGGCTCTCGCCGCGAAGCTGGACCGCGCGTTCGACGCATTCCGCGACCGCAGGGTCTTCGACGTCGGCCTCGACAAGGCGAGCGCCGTGCGCATCACGTCGCCCGACCGCAAGCTCCTGCTCCAGCGCCGCGAGGGCATCTGGCATATCGTGGAGCCCGTCGAGGACTTCGCCGATCCATCAGCCGTCGGCTCGCTTCTGACGAAGCTGGCGGCGCTCAAGGCAGAGGGCTACGTGACCGAGGACGCCGCGGACCTTGCCGACTACGGCCTCGACGAGCCCGCGCTCACCTGCGAGCTGACCGTCGGCGATGGCCAGACGATGACCCTGCTGGTCGGCAGGGACGTCAAGGACAGCCGCTACGCCAAACGGGGCGAGGAGCCCGCGGTGTTCACCCTCAAGGAAGTGGCAGTCGCCGCCGCGAATGTCACGCCCGAGCAGGTCCGCCAGCGCCGGGTCGTCGATGTCGCCGCGGCGGACGTGACGTCCATCGAGATCGAGAGTGGCGACCGGAAGTGGGCCGTGGCGCGCGGCGGGGCGGACGAGCCGTGGCGGCTGGTCCAGCCGAAGCAGGCTGGGGCCAGCCAGGAGGCCGTCGCGGCGTTCCTCGGCCACCTTCGCAAGCTCCGCGTGAGCCGATGGGTGGACGACCCGTGGGCGACAGCGCACGAGTTCTTCCGCAAGCCGGCCGCCGTCGTCACACTGAGCCGGGGCACTGACGCAGACGCTATGAAGCCGCCGGTCCGCGTGGCGTTCAGCTCGTACCTGAAGACCGCGGCGCTCGACGGCCGCTTCGTCCAGCGCGTCGGGCAGCGCTGCCTGCTCTACGTCTCGTCGAAGCCGGAGGATGCCAAGGCATCGCTCGAGGCGCGGGAGAGCGTCGAGGCGGCCTCGGCGGTTGCGAAGACGCTGGAGGCCGGCTACCTGGCGTTCCTCGACCGCAGGATCTTCGACTTCGATCCCGAGCAGGTCACCGCACTGACCGTCGAGCGCGACGATGCGATGCTCGTCTGCGAGAAGGCCGAGGCTGGCTGGCGGCTCGCGCTGCCCGTCGAGATGGACGCGGACCCGCTCAACGTGGGCTCCCTCATCGGCGCGATGGCCAATCTCCGCGCCGCCGACTACGTGGCCGAGAAGCCCGATGATCTCATGGCACTCGGTCTCCTCGACCCCGATCTCACCCTCACCGTCACCGTGAGCGCTCCGGGGCACCCGCCGGCCGAGAAGACGCTGCTCGTCGGCACACCGAGAGGCGGCCGCGTGCACGCGATGAAGAAGGGGGGCAGCCTGGTCTTCACCCTCAGCCCGTGGGACGCGCGAGCCCTGCACACCGAGCCGATCTCCACGTCCCTCGGCGACTGGCAGGAGGCAGACGTGGTGGGCCTGAGCCTCGAGCGGCGCGGGGAGCATCCCGTGGTCCTCGAGCGCGGCGAGGGCGGCTGGCGGCTCACCTGGCCGAGGCAGGCTCCCGTCCTGCGCAGCGCCGCCGGCAGCCTGGTCGGCGCGCTCCACGGCTTCCGAATCCCGCGGTATGTGGACTACGATGGGACGACCCCGCGGACGCAGTACGGCCTCGACCCGCCCAGCGCAGTGCTGAGCATCCGTCTCAAGGGCGAGACGAGCATCGTCCTCGAGGTGGGGAAGGAGGCCGAGCGAGAGGAGAGGTACGCCGGCCGCTACGCGGCGCTCCGCGGCCGCAGGCAGGTGTTCGTCATGCCCCAGGCGACGGTCGAGGGCCTGCTGGGCGCCTTCGCCAGCCTCGGGCACGGCGCGAAGGATGAATAGCCCTCATGCCCCATTCGACTACTGTGATGGGAAGGAGGCGGCCATGGTCCGCTACCTCATCGCGCTCGTGACGCTCGGCGCTGCTTCCTGGACGCTGGGCGGCGCCGCGCCAGCCGTTTTCCCGCGCCGCAATGCAGTGGTGGCGGCGGTGGAGAAGGTGGAGCCAGGGGTGGTGAACATCAGTACGGAGCGGATCGTCACGCGGCCGGCCCACCCCTTCTTCGGCTTCCGCGACCCGTTCTTCGAGCGGTACTTCCAGGACTACTTCGGGCGGTTCGGCCCGCCGCGCCAGGAGCGTCACACGAGCCTGGGCTCGGGGGTGATCATCGATCCCGAGGGCTACGTGGTGACGAACGAGCACGTCGTGCGCCGGGCGTCGAAGATCAGCGTGGGGCTGCCCGACGGCAGGAAGTTCGAGGGGAAGCTGCTTTCGAGCGACGCGGACAGCGACCTGGCGCTGATCAAGATCGACGCGGACAAGCCACTGCCGGCCGTGCCGATGGGCCACAGCAACGACCTGATGATCGGGGAGACGGCGATCGCCCTGGGCAACCCCTTCGGGCTGGAGAGCACGGTGACCGTGGGGGTGGTCAGCGCGAAGAACCGCTCGGTCATGCTCGGCGGCCAGGAGGCCTACGCCGGCCTGATCCAGAGCGACGCCGCCATCAACCCGGGCAACAGCGGCGGGGCACTGGTCAACATCCACGGCGAGCTCATCGGCATCAACGTCGCCATCCACGCTGAGGCTGAGGGCATCGGCTTCGCCATCCCCGTGGACAAGGTTCGCACCGTGCTGTGCAACCTGTTCAACTACCGCCTCGTCAAGAAGACCTACATCGGCATCAAGGTCCGCGACGTCGCCGCCAACGAGCGCGACCTGCTCACGGCGCACGGGAAGGACGGCGAAACCGAGAGCGTCGGCAAGTACGTCGGCATCCTGGTCACCGACGTGGACGGCAACAGCCCGGCTGCGAAGGCCGGCATCCGTCCCGGCGACGCCATCATCGGCGTGGACGGCGAGCCCGTGCCCACGACCCTGGCTTTCCTGAAGCGGATGCTGAAGAAGAAGGCCGGCGACATCGTCGAGCTCAAGGTGTTCCGCAAGCCGAAGGAGCGGACGGCGCGCCTGACGGTGGCGACGGTGCCGCGGCCGTCCGGCGCCCAGTTGGCCCGCGAGAAGCTCGGGCTGGCGTTCCAGCCCATGACGCGCGAGATCGCGCGTCGCCTCGGCTTCCGGCGGGTGGCAGGGCTCCTGATCACCGAGGTCGAGCGGGGCGGGCCAGGCGACCAGGCTGGACTGCGCGCTGGCGATGTGATCATCCGTTTCGGCTCGCTTGAGATCAGCACCATGGAGCGGCTGGGGATCGTGCTCGAGCAACTGGACGCGGCCCAGATCGGGCTGCTCGTCGTGCGTCGCGGGCAGCTCTACCGCGCGACTCTCGGCACCAGGTAAGCGGGGCTGCTAGCAGCCCGTGGCAGAAGTCCGTTCGGACTGCGTGCGGGTCTTCGGGCCGATCTCCGCGTTGCGAGATCTCGACGAATCCACCGATTCGCCTGCGATCTCGCGCCTTGACCTCGGCCCGAATCCCTCGCACTCGTCTGCGAAGGACTTCTGCCACGGACTGCTAGCGGGGCGTCGCCGAGTTCAGTGCAGCGAGGAGCTTGCTGATCGTGTCGGCGCAGGGATCGCGGAGGGCTTTGGCTTTCCTCTTGGCGCTCGGCGGCTTGAAGGTCTCCCGCCCGGCAATCAGCTTGGACAGGCCGTCAAGCCACTTGCGCTTGTGCTCCTGATCCTTCAGGGCATTCCCTGCTGCCCATATCTTGCCAGCCAACTGGCGGCAGGCCTTGATATCGCGCTCGCCAGCTACGGATTCCTTCAGTTCGCTCGTGACCTGGTCCAAGAGAGGCTGCATGAGTTTCGCCTCCGGCGGCATCTTCTGCCTTGAGAGTTTGGCCAGGAGCGGGACTGTGGGATTGGTGGAGACTCGGTACTTGTGGCCGAAGTACTTCTCGTGGCCTTGTGCCTGTTTCCATAGGGCCAATGCCCATTGGACTCGCTGCTTCTTATCCTTGATGCAGCCCGCCGTGGCCTTGATCGTGGCCGCCATGTTCGCGCAAGCGGTATCATTCTCACGCGAGGCCCTGGCTCGCACGGTAGCCAGATGCTTCTTGAAGTCCGCCTCTGTGCTCGACAGAAGCGCAGGCAGGCCCTCAATCGCGAGGCGATAGGCCACGAGCGTGGCGGGATTGCCGCACTTCTCCTTCTGGAGGAAGGCGTAGACCTCATCCCGCGCGCGTTTGTCCTTCGGGACAGGTAGCCTGGCGATCTTCGCATACATCCGGTCTTTGACGGTCTTGCTGTAGAGGCCGTCGGCCGGACAGCCGGGCTTGCCCTTGGCCGCCGCGAGCGCGGCTTGAAAGGTCTGCCAGAATCGGATCTGGTCCTGGGGGGTAGTGGCCGCGGCCTGGGCCGCGTCTGTGAGGAGGAAGTTGTATGGGTTCATGGCAAGACCGCTTTCCAGGAGCTTCGCTCCGTGGGTCTTGCGTTCAGATTCGGGCAGAAGGCGGAACAGGGTATATGCCATCGTGGAATCAAGGTACGGGCGGAACCCATAGTTCACCGCCCACGCGATGCTCTGGTGGTAGACCATTGGCCTGCGCGCATCGACGTCGCCGAAGAACCAGGGCACGTGGGGATGGGTGCGGTCGTGGCCGCCGGTGGCATACTGGCCGCCATAGAAGTTGTAGGTCTTGCTCTTGGGGTCGTAGCCGCAGATGATCAGGGCGCAGTGGCCGGGCTGCGCCGCAGTGCAGGCTGGGATGCCGAGGATGTTGTGCGAGCGCGCCGAGATGTTCGCCATCGCGCCGCACACGCCACCGTCCTTGAGCATCATCTGGATGGACCCATAGGTGAAGGGATAGGGCTTGAGGCGACGCGCGGATTGCATGTTGTACTGCTGGGCGATGGAGCCGATGTACTGGCCGTACTTCTTGAACTCGCCCCTGTCGCGGAACGCGACCCAGCGCTCCTCACGTTCGCGGAGGGGTTGGCCATCTGCCACGAGCAATGTCAGGACCGGCCAGGGCGCTGTAAGTGGGAACCGCGGCCACTTGCGCTGAGCCTGGATCTTCGGGGGGAATTTGTGCTCGAAATTCCGGATGAGGTAGGCGCAGCGTTCGGCCGGCGACGGAACCGGATCCCGCTTCGCCGGCAATAGCCCCTTGGCCTCGTAGGCGGTGCGGAAGAGGCGATAGGCCGCATCGATATTCTTGTTGGCCTGGCCGCGGACCATGTTGTGGCTGTTCCAGTGGACGACGCGCTCCCCGCAGTCAATCTGGACGGATTGGCCCTTGGACTTCATATAGGCGTTGAACTTCTCCTGTAGCGCCTTGCTGGCGATCACGTCGGCGGCGTAGAGCGTGCGTGTACGCTTCTCGGTGACCGGGACCTTCTTGGGCTTCCTCTTGGGGGCCGGGATGGCCACGCCGCGCTCGTCGTACTTGAGCTCTGGGAGCACCATCTTGTGTCCGACGACGACCTCCTCTTCGATCGTGTTGTCATTGAGGAAGTTGATGATGTGGTCGTTCAGGTCGAGTGTGCGCCCGGCCTCCTTCGTGTTGACAGGCTTCCGCGGGTCGCCACCGATGACCAGCTTCAGCGGCTCGCGCGGCGTGATGTCGGCCTTCGAGCCCTGCCTGGCATGGACCAGCGCAGCCGCCAGCGCCAGTTGGCGGTATCTCTCGAACCTGGCCTTGCCGAGGTCCAGGCGCAGCGAGTAGAGCATGGGCAGCACATCCGATGCCTTGAGACGCGCGCCATAGACGCTGGCTTCGACCTCAGGATCGGCGTCGATCCACGCGAGGAAATCGTCAGGCAGTGATTTGCCTTGAGCTTTCAGATCGGATTCCGCCTGCGCCTTTGCGTACGCGAGGAACGCCTCACGCACTTTCGGAGTGAACTTGTACTGCTCGTCGGCACACGTCTTGAGCATCCTGTCTTTGCACTCGGCCGCCTTCTTCAACACGGTATCGGCAACATCTGCACTTGCGCCAGTGCCTTTGCCGATTGCTCTGCCGGGAGGCGGAGGTGGCTCTGTAGAGCCGCCCCTTGCACCGGAGAACCCCGGAAAGGCTATCAAGAATGCTAGAGCGAGTGAACCAACGTTCGCTCTTGTGGCAGTGCTCATTCCTTTGTCCTCAGGATGCCATGTGAGGCTCACTGCGTCAGCCGCGGCAGACGCCGGGCACCAAAGAGCGACCACCCGATCTTGCTGGTCGGGTCCTGGGAGGTGAGGGTCAGCTCCCAGACGACCTCTGCCGGCGTGGTGTGGGTGAACTCTCGGATCATCGTCCGCCCCTTGAACTGGAGGCGGGTCTGCCAGGTGGCGGCCTTGAGGTCCTCAGGCAGGAACATGAGGCCGTAGCCGACCAGCACGTTGCCGGTCTTCGGCAGGGCGCGGGCGCTGCCCATCGCCCAACTGGCCAGCGGTCCCTCGCCGGGGATCTCCGATGTCCAGACCCGATGGATCGTCCTCCCGCGCTCATCGATGCGATACTCCGCGGCACGGCTCCGGACAGCGGACGGTGGGGCAGGCTCATCGAAGGGACGGGCGCGGAAGTTGTCGTTGTCGAAGAGCAACAGCGTCCCTTTCGCCGTCAGCTCCGGGGCATGCTGGTGCCAGAACCACTTGTCAGTTCCCTCCAGCTTCAGCAGCCTGCCCTGCAACGTCTTCGGCCAGCCGGAGTGCTCTCCGGCGATCCAGATGATGTTGCCTGTCTCGCGGTCGATCTTGAGGATGGCGCTCTGGTAGCGGAGGTTGCAGAGGACCGCGTTGTCGCGCCCGACGAAACTGACGTTGTTCGCGTGGGTCCAGTCCACGGTGCCCGGCCATCCACGACGCTCCCAGTACCCGCTGAAGGTCTGGTAGCCGATGCGCATCGGATCGAGATGGTCGAACGCCTTCCAGCGCCAGACGACTCGTCCATCGCTCTTTCTGAACTCGACAATCTCGTCGCCCATGACCCACTGTGTTCGCCGTGGCGCGGCGGAGTCCCAGGCGCTGGTGAAGTAGGCCTCGACCTGCCGGCGCTCGGTGCCGAGGATGAGGACGTTGCCGTTGGGGAGCTCCTTGACGCTGTGATGGAAGGTCAGGGTGTCGACGGGCGTCCCGTCGCCCGGGCCTTCGGGACGGCCTCGGGCAACCCACTGCCGCTTGATGTTGCCCAGCAGGTCGATCTCCACGAGGCGGTTGTCCTGGGTGATGAACACCAGGTTCCCGTTGCGGAGCTGGGCGAAGTCGCTGATCCGTGAGTCGCCACGGTAGTACCACACTACCTCGCCGCGCTCATCGACCGCCACCAGCATGCCGAAGCCCTGGTTGAATCGCCGGCTGGCGGCTCCCGGGATGCGGCGCCGGGGGTTGAACAGCGTGAGGCCAGGCTCGACCTTGGCCGGGAGGTGGGCCTTCACATGGATCTTCGGGAACTCGGCGGGATCGGTGGGCAAGGCCGGCGTGGTGTAGCCCAGCGGCCGGAGCGTCTGCGTGGCTCCCGACCTGTCGCGGACCGTGACCCGCAGGATGTGCCGCCGCCCGGGCCGCATCCCGACGACTGGCAGGCCCTTGGCCGGCGCGCGGGTGTCATCGAAGTGCAGCGACCACCGGTGCGCGCCCTCGTTGATCTCGATCGTGGTCGATACGGGACGGTTGACGTCGAAGGAGACAACCGCGGCCAGTGGCACCGCCGGATTGGGATTGGCAGAGACCCTTGGCTGCTCCACGACTCGCAGCGGGGCAGCGGGCCGCGTGAGCGCCGCGCACCCTGCAAGGACAAGCGCGGTCAGGAGAGCCCCTGTGGACAGTGTCAGGCTTCGCATGACTGCCTCCTCTACCTCCTGCAAGCTCGCCAGCATGAAGCGGCGTTTCCCACTTGATTCTGGCTGCCCCCGTTGGTCAGCCCTTCCGGCGGCCACTGTAGCGCCTCCTGGCCAGCGGGGTCAAGTGGCTCCGGGCAAGTTCCTCGAATGCGGCCATCTGGTGACGTTCCGGGAGCGCCGTCATCGTGAGCACTCCACAATCAAGCGTCCGCTGCCCATCGGGGAGAGCCAGGCTTAAGTATATGAGTGGCAATGGCTTACGATGCAGGGGCGTCGGTATCGTGTTCGGGATTCAGCCGGAATGGGGAAAAAGGTGCCGGGGGGGGCGAAAAAAGCGCCCGCGTGTGCCTTGACAGCAAGACAATACGGGGATATACTCAAACGGTTCGGAAGGGGCCGTCGAGATTGGGGCTGCCCGACTGGGGCGGGCGGTTCGTCGGCCATAGGTTACCAGGCTGCCGGAGCCGGGGCCAGGGGTGTGCGAGGATTGCCCGGGTTGATCCCTCAAGACGTCTTGACGGCGGTCAAGGACGCCGCCGATATCGTGGACGTCATCTCGCGATACCTCTCCCTCAAGAAAACCGGTAAGAGCTTCAAGGCCCTCTGTCCCTTCCACGCCGAGAAGACGCCGTCGTTCGTGGTCCACCCGGACCGCCAGTTCTTCCGCTGCTACGGCTGCGGGAAGGCTGGCGACGTGTTCGCCTTCGTGGCGGAACACGAGCATGTGGACTTTCCTGAGGCGGTGCGGATCGTGGCCGCCATGGTCGGCATCACGGTCCCCGAGCCCTCCCGCGAGCGCGGCGGCCCCAGCAAAGAGCTCAAGACCCGGCTCTACGAGTTGCACCGATGGGCCGCGCGCTTCTACGCCCATCAGCTCGCGGAGGCGGACGCCGGCCGCGTGGCGCGGGACTACCTGGCCGGGCGGCACTTTGACAACGAGACGCTCGAGGCCTGGAGCATCGGCTACGCCCCCGACGCCTGGGAGGCGCTCGGCAGGGCCGCCACCAGGGCGAAGTTCACCGGCCGCGAGCTCCTGGCGTCAGGGCTGGTCATCGCGCGCGACGGCGGGGAGGGCTACTACGACCGCTTCCGCCACCGCGTGATGTTCCCGATCCGCGACCGCCAGGGCCGCGTCATCGGCTTCGGGGCGCGGGCGCTCGGCGACAGCGAGGTCAAGTACCTCAACTCGCCGGAGACCCCGCTCTTCAGCAAAGGCCGCTGCCTCTACGGACTCGACAAGGCGCGCCGCGCCATCGCCGACGACGGGCGGGTGCTGATCGTCGAGGGCTACACCGACGTCCTGATGTGCCATCAAATGGGCATCGAGACCGCTGTGGCGACCCTGGGGACGGCGCTGACGCGGGACCATGTGCGGCGGCTCCAGCACTACGCGGACCGGGTGACCCTGGTCTTCGACGCGGACGCCGCCGGCGAGGCAGCGGTGGACCGCAGCCTCGAGGTATTCGCCGACTCGGACCTCGAGGCCCTCGTGGCGACGACGGAGGAGGGGACGGACCCCTGCGAGTACCTCGTCGCGCAGGGCCGCGAGGCGTTCCTCGCGCGGATCGACGCCGCGCGGCCGCTCTTTGATGTGAAGCTCGACCTGGCGTCGCGCCGCCACGGCATCGAGACCGCCGACGGACGGGCGCGAGCCATCGACGAGGTCCTCGCCGTCGTCGCCCTGGTCAGCAACCCCGCAAAGGCCGATCTGCTCGTCCAGCAGACCGCCAAGCGGATGGGCGTGGAGCAGGATACCGTGCGGCGGCGGCTCGCCGCGTTGCGACGGCCCCGGCGCCGACGCCGCCAGGAGAAGCAGGCGGCGGCGCCGCAGGTGCCCATCGACCCCGCCGAGCGCGGCGTGCTGTGCTCGGTGCTCGCCAAGCCCGAGCTCGTGCCCTGCGTGCTCGCGCGGGTCGAGATGAAGGACTTCCAGGACGCGCGGGTGCGCCGCATCCTCGAACAGTGCATCGAGCTCTACGACCGCGAAGGAGACATCGACCACGCGGAACTGGCCGCGGCGCTCCAGGACACCGAGCTGGCGGCACTGGTCGCCGAGATCGTGACCTCGGAGCTCGGCACAGGCAACTGGGAGCCGTGGCTTCAGGACTGCCTGGCCCGGCTCGAAGAACGGGCAGGGCGCGCCGAGATGCGCCGACTGACCGAGAACGTTGCGAGAGAGGCCGGGGGCTACGACCGGGACGCCCTGGCCGCCCTTCAGGAGCACTATCGCCGGCGGGCAGGCCACGCGCCCCCAGCCGACGACGACGGGCAATAGAGGAGAAGATACACATGCCCCCCACGACGATGGAACAGAGCCTCAAGCTGCTCATGGCGAGCGGCAAGGACAAAGGCTTTGTCACCTACGAAGAGCTCAACGACCTGCTCCCCGAGGACGCCATCTCCCCGGAGCAGATCGACAAGATCCTCATGGCACTCGACGAAATGGGCATCGACATCCTCGATGAGGCCGACGTCGAGGACCAGACCAAGGAAGTCGAGGGGGTCGCCGAGGAGCCCGAGGAAGACAACGAGCCGACCGAGCGGATCCACGACCCAGTGCGGATGTACCTCACCCAGATGGGCGCGATCCCCCTGCTGACCCGCGCCGAGGAAATCGCCCTCGCCAAGAAGATCGAGGTCACCCGCAAGCGCTACCGCTCCAAAGTCCTCGAAAGCGAGGTCTCCATCCGCGGCGCCATCAAGATACTCGAAGACGTCCAGAGCGGCAAGCTGCCCTTCGACCGCACCCTGCGGCTCTCCAGCGCATCGGAAACGACCCGCGATGACATCCTGCGCCTGATGCCGATCAACCTGGCGACCCTGCGGCGGCTGCTCAAGAACAACCGCGAGAGCTACCGCATCGCCACCCGCCGCGGCGTCGCCGCCGCAGAGCGACAGCGGCAGTGGAAGCGCATCCGCTCGCGCCGACGCAAGTGCGTGGCCCTCATCGAAGAGCTCAGCATCAACATCGACCGGATCCAGCCCATGATGGAGACGCTGCGGCAGATGCACCGGCGCATGGAGCACTGCCAGGCGGAGATCGACCGGCTCACTGCCCAGGGCGGCGACGCCGAGGAGCGCGGCAAGACCTATCAGGCCGAGCTCGCCGAGCTCGAAGACGAGTGCCTCGAAAGCCGCGAGCAGCTCGCCCGACGCCTCGAGCTCATCGGCGTGCGCTTCATGGCCTACGAGCAGGCCAAGCGCCAGCTCTCCGGAGGCAACCTCCGGCTCGTCGTCTCCATCGCCAAGAAGTACCGCAACCGCGGCCTGTCCTTCCTCGACCTCATCCAGGAGGGCAACACCGGCCTCATGAAAGCCGTCGAGAAATACGAGTACCGACGCGGATACAAATTCTCCACCTACGCCACCTGGTGGATCCGACAGGCCATCACCCGCTCCATCGCCGACCAGGCACGCACCATCCGCATCCCCGTCC
>CAZDNN010000018.1:3562-25616 GCA_964506385.1 uncultured Planctomycetota bacterium | reverse complement strand
AGCCTCCATGCCACAACCCGCGAAAGAAGTTACCTACAATCCAGATCCGCACCCGGCACTGCTGGCCCCACTTGACGTGAGGGGCAGCGCGCAGTATCATCTCGGAGTTGTTGAACTCCGAGATCCTTTTTGGAGTCGCGCCAATGGATGAGTTGATCGTGCGGCTGGCACGGACCATCGCGTGCATGCCGAGGCTGGCGCTCCTGTCAGCCATCGGCCGCGTGGACGAGATCTCTCCTTCCGAGTTGGCCCGCCAACTCAGGATGTCGCGTCATCTGGTGTCGGCGCACCTGCTCCGGCTGTCGGCCGTGGCGCTCATCCAGCGGCGGCGTTCCGGAGCCTGGCACTACTGCCGACCGGGCTCGCCGTACCGAGTTGAAACCCTCAGCGGGCAGTTGGCTTCGTGGCTTCAGGGGTTTCTTGGGGGTGCGACGGGTCCGCATGAGGATCTCGGAGTTCAACAACTCCGAGATGCTTCTGGCGAGGAACTCGCCGACCGACCCCGCGTCCTGGTGTTCGACGCCGCTACAGCGTTCACGAGTGTCCGTCGCCTCCAGATCCTGCGCTACGTGTCTGGCACACCGGCGAAGTCGGCGACGCTGTGCGCCGAACTGCACATGTCGCACGCCGCCGCAGGAAGGCACCTCGGGAAGCTGGTGCGTCGGGGGTTCGTCGTTGCCGGAGGAAGCCCACGACGGGCTGTCTATCGCCTCGCAACGACGTTCGCCACGCCTGTGCATGCGCGTCTGTTCGAGATCATCAGCGAGCACTGGTAGGAAGCGCAACTCTCCGCCGCTGCGCCAGGGCTCGACAGGGCCGTAGCGGCCAGACGGCGCGGCCTACACCTTCCGGGGCACGACGAAGGGCTTGCGGTAGGGGCGGGTGAGGAGCTTGTTGGCTTCGTCGTCGCCGATGAACTGCTCAGTCTCAGGGTCGAACTCGAGGGTACGGCCGAGGCGGTAGGTGCCCTCCCCGAGCTTGTAGTCGTTGGCCTTGAGGACGTCGCAGAGCCACTGGAAGGTGGCGGCCACCTCCTTGTCGTCGCCGAGGGCACCGGTCTTCTTGCTGAAGGGTACGTCGGTGCCGAGGCGGTATGAGATGTTGGCGAGGTGGCACAGTGAGCTGGAGTAGTGGCCTTCGAGGATGTGGGCGTCGAGCTCCTCGGGCTTGCGGCTGCGGACACACTCGATGAAATTCTTGAAGATGCTGCCGCCTGGGCCTCGGGGGGCGATGGGGCTGCGGACGTCGGGCGGGGTGTGGATCTCGATGGGCTCGACCTTGGCGTCCTTGTCGAAGACGAGATCGGGGCGGCCCTTGAGAGCGGGCTTGAGGTCGGTGACCTCGAAGATCATCTTGACGTCGCCGAAGTCGTAGACTGCCATCTGGAGGTTGGGCGTCTGGCCCTGGTCCTTCCACAGGAAGCGGCCTCCGAGGCTCATGACCCGCTTGGGGAGCGTGGCGTTGGGGATGAGCCAGCGGGCCATGTCGCTCCAGTGCGGACCGTTGTTCCCGATATCGCCGTTGCCGGTGTCCCAGAACCAGTGCCAGCGGTAGTGGACGAGGTTGCGGTGGAAGGGCTGCTTGGGCGCTGGGCCGAGCCAGATGTCGAAGTCAAGGCCGCTGGGCACGGGCTCTGGCTTCGCGAAGCCGATGCCCTTGCGGACGCGGTAGCTGCGGGCGCGCACGAGCGTGAGCTTGCCATGTTTGCCCGCGGCGATGTCCCTGGCCTTCTGCCATTGCCCGCCGCTGCGGCGCTGGGTGCCGTGCTGGACAATGCGCTTGTACTTGCGCGCCGCCTCGACGCACTGGCGGCCCTCGAAGATGTTGTGGCTGCACGGCTTCTCGACGTAGACGTCCTTGCCCGCCTGGCAGGCCCAGACGGTGATCAGGGAGTGCCAGTGGTTGCAGGTGGCGATGGAGACGACGTCGAGGTCCTTGTCTTCGAGCGCCTTGCGGATGTCCTGCAAGCACACGGGCTTCCTGCCGTTCCGCTGCTCGAGGCCCTTGGCCTTGCCTGCGAAGAGGTTGCTGTCGGGGTCGATGAGGTGGGTGACCTGGACGCCGGGCATTCTGGAGAACTCGCCGATGTGGGCGCCGCCTCGTCCATGGATGCCGGCGACGCCGACGTGGATGGCGTCGTTCGCCCCCAGCACGCGCCCCGGGTGGGCGGCGATCGCGAAGGTCGCGCCGAAGGCCGCCGACTGCTTGAGAAATCCTCGCCGCGTCTGTCGTGCCATAGCCTGTCTCCTTTGCGCTGCCCCTGGGACGTATGCCGGGCAGTATATCGCAGCGTGCAGGCGCAGTGCAAACGCCGGGAGGGCGAGGCTCCCGCCGAGCCGCGCTCCCTGGCGCTCGCGCGGCGGCTCGGCGGGAGCCTCGCCCTCCCAGCGCGTGGCCGAGCACGCGCGATGCCAGAGCGCAGGCTGAACGGAGCAGGCGGGCAAGACCAGACGCGGCCGGTGCCATGGAATCAAGCCGCCCGACGGTCTGTTGCGCGCGCCAGCGGCAGGCGCTACACTGCCGGCATCCATTACGGTGCAGCTCCAGGCGACGAGGCGAAAGGATGCGACCATGCGGCGACGCGAGTTCCTGAAGGCGACGGGACTGGCTGTGGGTGCAGCAGTGGCTGGGCGGCGGGCCCTCGCGGCGGGGGCCGCCGGGGCGCCGAAGCGGCCGAACGTCCTGTGGCTGAGCACCGAGGACATCAGCCCGGACCTGGGCTGCTACGGCGACGCCTACGCCGTGACGCCCCACCTCGACAGGTTCGCTGCCGAGGGCACCCGCTTCGACCTGTGCTTCACGCACATGGGCGTGTGCGCGCCGGCCCGTTCGGGCATCATCACCGGCATGTTCCCGACGACCATCGGCACGAATCACATGCGCTGCCGCGGCGTGCCGCCGCCCGCCGTCCATTGCTTCACCGAGTACCTCAGGGCCGCAGGCTACTACTGCTCGAATCACTCGAAAACCGACTACCAGTTCGGCCCGCCCTTCACAGCCTGGACGCAGCAGGGCGGCAGCCGGTGGTGGCGGGGACGCGCCAAGGGCCAGCCCTTCTTCACCGTCATCAACTACACCGGCACCCACGAAAGCCGCGCCCGCAGCAGGCCCTCCGACAAGCTCGCCCACGACCCCGCCAAGGCCACGCTCCCGCCCTACTACCCCGACACCCCCGCCGTCCGCCGCGACTGGGCGAAGTACTACGACAACATCACGCGGATGGACCAGTGGTTCGCCGACGCCCTCAGGCAGCTCGACGCCGACGGCCTCGCCGACGACACCATCGTCTGGTTCTGGGGCGACCACGGTCGGGGCCTGCCACGGGGGAAGCGCTGGATCTACGACTCCGGCTCCCACGTGCCCCTCCTCATCCGTGTGCCCGCGAAGTGGCGGAAGCTCGTCTGTCCCGGGAACCCCGATGCCTGCAAGCCGGGCACCGTCAACGGCGACCTAGTGCTCTTCATCGACTTCGGCCCCACCGTGCTCTCGTTGTGCGGCGTGTCCGTGCCCGAGCACATGCAGGGCCGGCCCTTCCTCGGCCCGCAGAAGGCCGAGCCGCGCCAGTACATCTACGGCGCCCGCGACCGCGTGGACGAGGCTTACGACACGATCCGATGCGTCCGCGACAAGCGGTTCAAGTACATCCGCAACTTCATGCCCCATCTGCCGCGTTCCCTGAGCGTCTCGTACATGGACCAGATGCCCACCATGCAGGAAATGCGGCGCCTGGCCGCCGAGGGCAAGCTGCGCGGGCCGCAGCTCCAGTACTTCGAGTGCCCGAAGCCCATCGAGGAGCTCTACGATACCGTCGCCGACCCCCACGAGGTCCACAACCTCGCGGCCGACCCGAAGTACCGCGAGCCCCTCGAGCGCCTTCGCGCCGAGCTCTTCCGCTGGATGGAGGCGGCTGGCGACTTCGGCCTGCTGCCCGAATGCGAGTTCGACGCCCTCAAGTGGCCCGCGGGCCAGAGCCTGAAGACCACGGCGCCCGGCGTCCGGCCCGTCCAGGACGGCAAGGCCGTCGCGCTCTCGTGCGCCACCCCCGGCGCGTCCATCGCCTACCAGGTGAGCGGCGGCGGAGGCGGGGCGAAGACGGAAGGCGATGGCATCGTGCTCCACGCCACGAAGGCGAAGCTCCAGGGCGAGAGGCCCTGGCCGAAGAAGGAGGCGGCCAACCTCAGCGCCTGGCGCAACAGCAAGGCGTGGGTGAGCTGGAACGTCGAGGTCCCCAAGGCAGGGAAGCTCCCGCTCCACGTCGTTTGGGGCTGCGGCGGCAGGGAGAACAGCAGGTACACCGTGGAGATCGCCGGCCAGACCCTCGAGGGCCGGGCGAGCAGCACGGGCGGCTGGGACACCTTCAAGGCTGCGACCCTCGGCGAGGTCGAGATCCCGAAGCCGGGCAAGTACACCGTGGCCCTCAAGCCCGTGCCGAAGGCGGGCGTCTTCCAGATGGACCTCCAGGCGGTCGTCCTCGGTGGGAAGCCGCCCGGCCCGCTGGCGGCGCCGGCCGCCTCGGGCTGGCAGGTCTATGGCGGCCCGGTGCCGCTGGCGCCCGGGCAGACGATCGTCGTGAGAGCCTGCCGGATCGGCTACAAGGACAGCGGCACCGTCCGCTACCGCCACGGCGGCGAGGCCATTGCGCCCGAGGAGGCCGAGGCGCACCCACACTGGCGCGCGGTGGTGGACAAGAGCGGCATCGTGCCTCGGGCGCTGGCGCTCAAGCGGCTCGACGGCCAGGGCCAGGCGGCGCTCGCCGCCTACGGGAAGGCGCTCGACGACCCCGCCGGCGCCGTCCGCTACTGGGCAGCGCTCGGCATCTACAAGGGGCACGACCGCAACCCCGTCCGGCCGCGGACCCGCGACGAGGCGGCGCCGTGGCTCGCCCGCTTCCGCAGGATGCTCGGCGACGAGTCCACGGCGGCGCGGGTCGTCGCGGCGCAGGCACTGACCGACTGGGGCGAGGGCGAGACGGCGCTGCCCGTCCTCATCGAGGCGCTTGAGAAGGCGCCGCAGTCGAGCGGCCGGCTCCTCGCCGCCACAGCCCTCGACCGCCTCGGCGAGAAGGCCCGCCCCGCGCTCCCCGCCGTCCAGAAGGCGGCGAAGCAGGGCGGCTACGTCAGCCGCATGTGCGGCCACATCCTGCGAAGGCTCGGCGGCAGGTAGCCCCGGCCGCGGCCAGCAACGGACGAAGGGGTCGGCGTGACGCGCAGGGCTCGACTCAGGGGGATCGCGCTCGTCGCCGGCATCGTGGCCGTCGCGGCGCTTGTCCTGCGCTCCCACGGCCGCTGGCTCTGGGTGCCCGCCTATCGTGCCGTCGCGGGGAGTCGCACTGTGGAGGACGTGCTCGCACGCGACGGCCCCGCCGCCGAGAAGCGGCTCCGCCCGCACTTCCAGCGCGCGGGGATCGCCTACCCGCCGAAGCGGATCGCCTTGCTCGGCTTCAAGGCCGAGAGGAAGCTCGAGTTGTGGGCGGCGAAGGGCGAGAGGTGGGCCTTCATCCGTGCCTACCCCGTCCTTGCCGCGAGCGGGACGGCCGGGCCGAAGCTCCGCGAGGGCGACCGCCAGGTCCCCGAGGGCGTCTACACCCTCGAGTACCTCAACCCCAACAGCAGCTACCACCTGTCGATGAAGCTCAACTACCCGAATGCCTTCGACCTGAGGCATGCGAAGGCCGAGGGCCGCACCCAGCCGGGCGGCGACATCTTCATCCACGGCAAGGCCGTCTCCATCGGCTGCCTCGCCATGGGCGACCGCGCCATCGAGGAGCTCTTCTGCCTCGTCGCACGCATCGGCCGCGCGAATGCCACGATCATCCTCGCGCCCAACGACCTGCGGACGGCCAAGCCGGTGACCGATCTACGCACCGTGCCCGCCTGGGTGGCCGACCTGTACCAGCAGATCGCGAAGGCACTCCGCCCCTTCGCCCGTAGCGAGAGAAAGGCCCCCAGGTGACGAAGCCACAGGCTGAGCTTGTGCCGCCCTTCCAGCGGCCGATCCGCATCCCCGAGCGCGTGCCGCTCCTCCACGCCGAGCCATCATTCGCCCTCGCGGGCGAGAAGGCGACCTGGGAGCTGCCCTTCCGCCTCACGGACGACATCCCCGCAGGCGCGGCCCTCAAGCTTCAGCTCTTCGGCGGAAGGAACAACAAGGCGGCCTTCACGGGCCCCCAGGCCGACCGCCCCGAGGCCGAGGGCTACCTGACGGTCCGGGCCGAGGACGGCACGGCCATCGCCGCGCGCGCCGACGAGAAGCCAGGCACGTTCGTGCTCACGGCCCCCGACGCAGGGCTCCGAGCCGGCTCCACCCTCACCGTCACCATAGGCGACACGGCGGGCGGCGGCGGCGGCATCCAGGCGCGGACGGTCCGCACCCTCAACAAGTTCGCCGTCCTTTACCGGCCGGAGGCCCCTGCGCCCGGCGGCGACGAGGACACCGGCAACCTCTCGGCCCGCATGGACGCTTTCTACTTCCCCCACACCTGGACAGAGGCCAACGCCCACCTGATGGTCGGCGCCTGCTCGATGCACATCCTGGGCGGCGCCATCCGCCAGCTTCGGGCCTACGTCCCCGCGCAGGCCGCGCCCGGCGAGCCGCTGGACATCCTGGTGCGGCCCGAAGACGGGTTCTCCAACCTCTCGTGCCAGCGGCTCGGCGAGCTGGCCGCCTTCCTCGGCGACGAGGAGCTCGAAGCAGCCGTCGAGGACGTGGCAGGGTCCACCTGCAAGCGGGTGCGAGTGTGCCTGCCGCGCGCGGGCGTGCATCGCGTCCGCGTGAGGGACGGGCGGACGGGATGCGAGGCGGTGGCGAACCCGACCGTGTGCAGCGCCTCGCCGCCCGCCCAGAAGGTCTACTGGGGCATGATCCACGGCCACACCGAGATGAGCGACGGCCAGGGCACCCTCGACCACTACTTCCGCCAGATGCGCGACGAGGCCGCGCTCGACTTCGCCGCCCCCGGCGACCACGACCACCTCTACGAGACCTCCGACGCCTTCTGGCAGCGCACCTGCCAGGCCGTGAAGGAATGGCACGAGCCGGGGCGATTCGTCACCTTCCTCGGCTACGAGTGGGCGAAGTGGCGGCGGAAGGGCGAAGGCGACCGCAACGTCTACTACCTCGGCGACGACCGCCCGCTCTACCGCTCCGACTTCGGCCACTACCCCTGGCCGCCCGACCTCTTCGCCGCCCTCCGCGACGAGACCGCCCTCATCATCCCCCACCACACGGGCCACGGCGGCAGCTTCTGCGACTGGACCGACCACGACCCCGAGCACGAGCGGCTCGTCGAGATCTTCCAGATCCGAGGCAGCTACGAGCGGGTGGACGACAACCCCCTGCCCGAGAGCCGCGACATGCAGGCCAGGGCGGCCACCGTGCCCGAGGGCTACGTGGACCGCGCGCTCGCCATGGGCTGGCGCGTCGGCTTCACCGCCGGCGGCGACGACCACATCGGCCACGCCGGCACCGACTTCCCCATGGGCGGCCCCGGCCGCTACAAGGCCGGCCTCATGAGCGTCCTCGCCACCGAGTGCAGCCGCGAGGCGATCTGGGACGCGCTGTGGCACCGCCGCGTCGTCGCCACCTCCGGGCCGAGGATGCTCCTGAGCTTCGAGCTCGACGGCCAGCCAATAGGCTCCGAGCTCGACGTGGCGTCGATGCCCGCGCTTGCGGACAGGCGCTCCTTGCACGTCGAGTTCCACGGCACGGCGCCCGTCGAGCGCATCGACATCATCCGCAGCAACGCGATCGTCCACTCTGTCCCAGGCGACGGCATGGACTGCGAGCTGACGTGGGACGACACGACGCCGCTCGACGAGTGCCTCCTGCCGGCGGCCAGGCACTGCGACCATCCGTTCTGCTTCTACTACGTCCGGGTCATCCAGTCCGACCGCGAGGTCGCCTGGGCCAGCCCGATCTGGATCGATCCCGCGCCCTGACAAGCCCAGCACGGAGAAAGGCATCCCTGGATGAGCTACAAGGCGGTCCTGTTCGACCTCGACGGCACGCTGCTCGACACCCTCGAGGACCTGGCCGACGCCACCAACGAGGTCATGGCGACGCTCGGCTTCCCGACCCACCCCATCGACGCCTTCCGCTATTTCGTCGGCGACGGGATGAAGAACCTTCTCCTGCGCTGCCTGCCCGAGGCCCGGCGCGACGAGGCGACCCTCGCCCAGGCCATCGGGATGTTCCGCGAGGCGTACGGGCGGAACTGGGCGGACAAGACCCGCCCCTACGACGGCGTGCCCGAGCTGCTCGACGCGTTGACCGGCCGCGGCGTGCCAATGGCGGTGCTGTCGAACAAGCCCCACGAGTTCACGAAGCTCTGCGTCGCGCGGCTGCTGCCGCGGTGGGCGTTCGCGGCCGTGCAGGGGGTGAGTGAGACGAACCCGCCCAAGCCCGACCCCGGCGGCGCGCTGGCCATCACCGAGCACCTGGGGGTCGCACCCGCGGAGTTCCTTTACGTCGGCGACACCAACACGGATATGAAGACGGCTGCCGCCGCAGGCATGTTCGCCGTCGGCGTGACCTGGGGCTTCCGTTCGCCGGAGGAGCTGCTCGCCAACGGCGCGAGGGCGCTTATCGACACGCCCTCCGAGCTGCTCGGCCTGCTCGGCAGGGACTGACGCCGCGAGCGGCCCATTCCGCTCAGCGCAGCCCCGCCGCCGCGTCCCGCTCGCGGACGACCAGGAGGGAGCGGAGCAGGGCATCGTCTACTTCGAGCCGGAGCGCACCGCCCTCGACGCGCAGCGGCCTGGTGGCCAGCGGCCGCCACGATGGGCCGTCGAGCTCCCCGGCCTCCAGCACGGGGCTGTGCCACGTGGCCGCTGTGTGGAGGGCGACGGTGCCCTTCGTGATGGGGAAGACCGCGAGGCGCAGGCTCTGGCGGATGTTGCGGCCGTCGAGGCTGGCGACCATCACGTGCGCATCGCCCGAGGTGATGGCCTTCCTGCCCGAGGCGGACCGTCCTGTGCACTCGACCTGAACGACCTCGCCTTTGTCTGTCAATGCCACAAGGGCCGTGAGGTCGGCGCCCACTGCGAGCTCTGCACCCGACAGCTTCACATCCTGGCTCCGCCCCGTGCGATTGCACACGATAGCGGCCGAGCCGCCGCCGGCCAGCGGGAGGGTGAAGACGTGGAGCCTGGGGTGGTCGGGCTCGACGGCGATGCGCTCGACCCCCGCGAAGGCCAGGAAGTCGCGGTACCGCTGGGCGGCCGCCCCGCCGAGGAGCTCGATGGGGCTGGCGATGTAGAAGACCTTCCCCTTGCCGACCGTCGTCTTCTGGACTTCCGCCGGCTGCTCGCGCCAGCCCTTGGCGAAGGGGGCGGGGCCGGCGACGTCCTTGAGGCCGAGCTCGGCCAGGCGCGTCGCGCGGGTGCGCCGCCGCTGCTCGTCGTAGGCTACGTCGCCTGAGAGATAGAGCGTGCCGCCATCGCGGACGAAGATCCGGACCCGCTCGAAAGCCGCGTCGGAGGGGCAGTAGGGCACCGGCCAGATCAGGACCCGACACGTGGGCGGCAGCTTGTCGAGGTCGTCCTCGTTCGCCACGTTGAAGTTCACGTGCAGGCCGATCAGGGCGTCGATCGCGCGGCCGATGGCGGCGTGGACCTCGTTCCAGCGCCCGCCGAGCCGATGGGAATCGGGCACCAGCAGGTAGACGCCAGGGTCCTCGTAGCGGGGGCGCAGCCGCTCGAAGAAGAGCGCGGTGTTGCGGTAGGCGAGCAGCACGGGCTTCGGCGTCAGATCGCACGGGTGGCAGAGGCCCCAGGGGAAGACGCAGTCGTCGAAGTCCTTCCAGTCCCAGTTCAGCGCGAACGAGCCGCCGAGGCCGAGGGCGTAGTGGGTGGTGGCGAGGAAGCGGCGGATCGAAACGTCGGGCATCGTGCCCAGGCGGCCGTGGGTGCGGGCGTCGTGGGCCTCGCGGGCGCCGAACTCGCCGAGGGAGAGGCTCTTGCCGACGAAGCGGCGGTCGATGAGCTTGAAGGCCGCGGGGAAGCGGTCCACGGGGCCGTAGAAGTGCATGTTGCTGAAGTCGGTGTGGGCGACGCCGAGCACCTTGTCGGCGGGCCGCATCGAGGGCAGGTAGCCCACGGCCACGAGCGCGTCGGGGTCGCCCGCCTTCACACCCTCGACGTTGGTCTTCACCCAGCGGTTGAGGGTGGCGACCAGCGCGCGATTGGCCTCGATAGCCTTCGGATCGTCCCATTGCTTCGAGCCTGCGGCAGGGTGCTTCGCGAGCTGGACGCTCGGCTCGTTCTGCACGTCGTAGAGGATGCCGGGCACGTGGCGGTAGCGGTCGGCCCAGAAGCGGTTCCAGTCGCGCTGTGCGGCGAGGTCGGCATCGGAGAGCTCGACGGGCATCCAGTCGTGGAGGGTCAGGAAGACCGCCACGCCGTGCTTTTGGGCGAGCTGGACGATGGCATCGGTCTGGCGGAGGAGCTTCTTCGGGCGGCGGGCGAGCAGCTCGGCGATGGGCTGCTTCCGCCACTGCGTGGGCTCGTCGGCAGCGAAGGGGGAGAAGTGGAGGATGCGGAGCATGCGGATGCCGTGCGCCTGCATCGTCGCGAAGTCGCGCTCCCAGGTCAGCGGGTCCTCGTGCGCCGAGTACCACATCATCCCCGTCTGATTCGTGCCGCAGAGGAATCGCGGCTCGCCGTTCCACCTGAGGTAGTTGCCGCGCAGGTCGACCCGCGGCCCCGCCTGGGTCCGCTTGTCGTCCCAGACGACGAAGGCCGTCTCCGTCCTGTCGATCACCTCGTCACCATCGAGCAGCTCAGCGGCGACGCGATAGAAGTCGCGGTCGAAAGGGCCATTGTGGACGACGGCCTCGGCGGAGGCCGTCTTGCCCGGCTCGATGGGGACGGCGCGCTCGACGGCCTCGAGCCCGTCGCCGCCGAACCGGACCCTGAGCTTGCGCGGCCTCTTGCCGTGGTTGGCGACGCTCACGCTGACGCGCATGGGCTCGCGTCCGCGATAGCAGGCCCACTCGGTGCGGAGACCGTGGAGATAGGTCTTCTCGGTGACGGCTCGCAGCGCTGCGGCGAGCAGCGCCTCGCCGCGGGGGCCGCCGATCAGGTCGCGGTTTGTGACGCCGAGCAGCGCCCAGCTAGATCCCTTGAACGGGCCATCGAACAGGTGCACCACCGAGGCGACGGCGCCGCGCAGGCGGCCGAGGGAGTCATAGGCGTTGAGGATCGGGATCCAGCGGCCGTAGACTTCGGGGAAGACAGGGCTGTTGCTGCCCGTCATCGCGCAGGCGGCGAAGCCCTCGAGCGGGCCGTCGATGCGGACCTCATCCTTCAGGATGTGCTGGCCGGGGGCGGTGGCCGCGTAGGCGACGTGCTCGAGGAGGTAGGAGGGGTCGAAGGCACCGACCTGGCCGGGCCGCAGCCGCATCGTGTCGCCGTGGGCGCCGTAGCGGGTGTTGATGGACTCGGCGATGGGCTGCGCCTTGTCCATGTCCTTCGCCTTCACGGTGGGGGGCGCGGACCCGCCGCTGCCGGGCGCGACGAGCTCGTCGAAGGCGTAGCCGCCAATGCTCACGAATGAGCCGCCGGCCTTGAGGAATCCGAGCAGCGCGTCGCGGCCGCCGCTCGGGTACGCGGGCGAGCACGGGATGACGAACACGTCCACGTTTTTCGTGCTGAGGACGGCGGGGTCTATGGCGTCGCCTGTCTTGAGCAGGGTCGCGCCGTAGCCGAGCTTGCGCGCCATGGCCGCCAGCTTGTCCGGCTCGGCGGACCCCGCGCTGCCCCTGAGGCCGGTGAGGATGGCCACGCGTCCGTGCTTCCCGTCCTCGAACTCGATGTCCTTGGTTCTCGGTGGCGTGCTCACGACGGGCTCCTCGCGCGTGACGAAGCGCAGATGGTCGATGGTGACGTCGAGATCACCGAAGTTGCAGCCGATGAGCATCTTGCTCGCCGTCGTCATCTGCCGCGTGCGCGGGCCCCTGGGCTGGAAGCGGAATGCGGCGATGGGCACGACGATCTCGTGCCAGCCTCCCACCATCTCGGCGAGCGCCTTCCCACGAGGTGGCACGCGGGTCAGCCAGCCGTCGTTGTCGGGCTCGAAGAGCCAGAAGTGCATGGCCGCCTGCGGCTCCGCCTTGTGGACGCGCAGCCACAGCCTGATGGCCACGGCGCTCGGAGGCACGGTGACGGCGCGCTGGAGGTTCGACCAGTGGGGCGGGGCATCGGCGTAGGTCAGCCGCAGCGCGGCATTGCCCTGCTTAGCATGTTCCGTGTCGCGGCGTGCCCGGACCGGTGGACTCGCCCCGCCGTCGGGGTTCACCGTCCAGCCGACCGGCCCCTCGAAGGCGTCGATGACGACCTCCCCGGCCCCGCCGGCCGTTGCCAGGCAGAGCACGCACACGTAGCACCATCTTCCCATCATCAGACCCCCTGTGTGTCGCGTCGAAGTCCCCAAGTCCGAGAGCGATCGGCCTTCCAAGGTAGTTCCTGTTACGGAAAGTCCAAGTCTCCGAACCCGGGGGAAAGAGCCGCCTTGAGGCGGCCCTCCGACGAGGGGGGCTTTCCGCAACAGGAACAAGAGCGTTCATGTTGCGGATCCCTCCAATGGGAGGGCGAGGCTCCTGCCGAGCCGCCCTTCTCCCCCTGAATCGGCTCAGCCGGAGCTTCGCCCTCCCGCACCGGGACTTTCCGCAACAGGAACAAGATAGTCTCACACCTCATGAGGTCCGATCAACAGGACTCCCTTGTATCTGTGACCGAATCCGCTGAGTTTGGGGCCGTCTATTCCCCGGGAAAGATATCACACCTCATGAGGTCCGACATCTTCTTCGGATTCCGCTCACGCCGCCCCATGGCGCCATACCGTCGCCGCCGGAACGGATCGGTGAGCCCCGGGCCGCCCACCGATGCCAGCCGACGGGGGCTCCCACCATCCAACGACATTTCGCAGCCTCGTGCAACATTCGGTATAATCGGCGGAGCCTGGAGGCCACGACGGAGCGCGAGCGATGGACGAGATCCTGCTGTCCGACTACGGCGAGGCGTCGAGCCAGCCGTCCCCCGTGAACCGGATGATGGCGGCCTTCGCCGCCGATTTCCGCGACGGGGTGGACATCAATCTCGGCGTGGGCTACGTCAATGAGAACACCATTCCCCGCGTGCAGATCGTCGACGCCATGCAGGCGGTCCTCGACCGGCCCGAGAGATACCGCGTCGCCTTGAACTACGGCGGCCCGACCGGCTCGGCGAACCTCATCGACTCCATCCGCCGCTTCCACCTCGACCACGCTATCGGCGGCCTGACGCCCGCCATCCTCGACCGCCAGCAGATCATCATCGGGCCGAACGGGGCGACGAGCCTGCTCGAGGGCATCGCCCACGTCCTCGAACCCGGCATCGTCGTGACCACCGACCCCGTCTACTACATCTACGCGAACTTCCTCGAACGGAAGGGCTTCGAGATCGTCGCCGTGCCAGAGGACGGCGAGGGCATCGACACAGATCGCCTCGCGACCCGCCTCGACGAGCTGGGTGGCCGCCGCCGCGACATCCGCTGCCTCTACATCGTCACGGTCAGCAACCCCACCTGCACGATCCTCTCGAACGCCCGCCGCCGCCGTCTGGTCGAGCTCGCGACCGCGCTCTCGCACGATCTGGGCAGGCCCGTCCCCGTCTTCTTCGACAAGGCGTACGAGAGCCTCGTGCACGACCCGGGCGTCGAGCCGCTACGCAGCGGCCTGCTGTGGGACGAGTTGGGCATCGTCTACGAGATCGGCACCCTGTCGAAGATCCTGGCTCCCGCCCTCCGCATCGGCTACCTGATGGGCGCCGCCGGCCCGTTCCTGCGTGCGATGGTGCAGAAGACCTCGGACGCCGGCTTCAGCGCGCCGCTCATCACCCAGGAGATCGCGAGCTGGATGCTCGACCACCACGTGGCCGCCCAGATCGCACAGGTCAACGCCGGGTACCGTGCGAAGGCGCGGCAGGTCAAGGCCTGGATCGACGAGCACCTCGGCCACGCGCTCGGGGCCTGCTCCGGAGGGCGGGCCGGCTTCTACTTCTACCTGACCTTCCGCGACGTCGAGACCGTCGAGGGCTCGCCCTTCTTCCGCTTCCTCACCCGCACGACCGGCTACGCCAGCGCCGACGGCCCGCCGGACGCGCGGCATCCGCGGGTCATCTATGTGCCCGGTGAGTTCTGCGTCCACCCGCGCGGCGAGATGGTCGAGGTGGGCCGACGCCAGCTCCGCCTCTCCTACGGCTTCGAGGAGCTCGATCGCATCGGCGAGGCCATCCGCCACATGGCCGAGGCCGTGGCATACGCCGGGGGCCGGCGATGAAGCGCATCCTGGCTGCCGCTGTGTTGCTCGTGCTTGCGGCGACTGCCTGGGCCGCCGACGTGGCGGTCCTCGTCGAGCCGGGGATGGTGCGCTACGGCGGCATGCCGGCGCTGCCCGCGAGCGGCATCGCGCCGCTGCTCGGGGAGTGTGGCATCGAGGCGGAGGCGCTCGATGTCGCTGCCGCGGCCGATCCGAAGCGGCTCAGCACCCGCCGCTTCGCCGTCCTGATCCTGCCCTACGGCAATGCCTTTCCGCTCCCCGCCTTCGGCAACATCCGTGCCTTCCATCGCGCTGGCGGCTGCCTCGTCCTCAACGGCGTTCCTTTCTGCCACCCTTGCGAGCGGGAAGCCAAAGGTGGCTGGCGGGACCTCGGGCACAAGGACTACTTCCGCCACGACGCCGACGGCATCGGCACCGGCGGCTTCGCCGGGCCGTCGAAGCGTGAGGGCAAGCTCGTCGTCGCAGCCGACAACCCGCTCAAGCTGCCCGCGGACGTCCTCCCGCGCACGACGGCGCGCCCGCAATGGCTCGACGCCTCGTCGCTGGTGGTGGACGACGAGGCGCTGCCGTTGATCGAGCTCGAGACGCCGGGCGAGCCACGGCGAACGGCGGCGGCCCTCATCCGCCACCACTGCGACAGGTTCCACGGCGCCCGCGACGTCTGGGTCGGCCAGGTCGCCGGCCAGTTCACGGCCGCGGACCGCTACGGCGCCGAGCAGCTTCTCGTGCGGGGCACCGCGTGGTGCCTGCTCGAGAAGGGGAAGCTCAACCGCAAGGGGTTCGACGCCATCCTCGCCCGTCTCGACGCGCGGCCGGGGCCGAAGCCGCTGCCCGACCAGCTCAACGCCGCTGCTGCGCCGCGCCCGTGGGGCGACACGTTCTTCCCGAAGTCGAACCCGCCCGCCAACGAGTTGCTGGTCGTGGACGTGCAAAGGCTCGCGCGGGGCGAGCGACTCGCTCTCGTCTGCCTCCAGGGCCTCACGAGCCGCAAGCAGCCGATCCTGTGGCTGACGTTCACGCCGGCCGACGACCGATGGCTCGCGTGGCACAAGGCGAAGGAGCACGTCCACGGCTCGCGCGACGTGGCCGACTGGCGCGGGTCCTTCGCCCGGTTTGCCGACGCCTATCGCGGCGCCGTCGTGCCAGACGACAAGCTCTATCGCGGGGAGCTCCTCGCCTGCAATCTCGCGGCGGTTGAGGACTGCATCGTGGCGCCTGAGCCACTCGCCAGGCAGCTCGGCCTGAAGATCCGCCACGATCTGCGTGGCCGGTTCAGGACGTACGCCGAGGGACTGCGCTGGCTCTGGGCGACCCGCCGCGACCGGCTCAACCACCATCTGTGCACCGTCATCCACCCCGATCTGGCCTGGGTGCTCGGCTACGACATCCAGTGGCGGAGCGTCATCTTCTGGGTCGCGGGCGAGAAGGACGGCGAGCGGCCCGGCGCCGACCCCTTCGCCGAGCGTGCGGTGATGGCGGAGATCCTCAGCCAGATGCCGCCGAACGTCGGGCTGCGCGGGTTCCCGGCGCACGGCAAGGGACAGGGGATGGGCGAGATCGGCGGCGTCCGCTTCTGCGGCGGCTACGGCAAGTCCCTCGTCTGCACCAACCTCACCCCCAACGTCTCGGTGCTCAGCGGCATCCGCATCGGCCGCCTCAAGGCGCCGCCGCAGCCCCCGATGCCCAGGCTCGAACGCGACAAGGTCTACATCGCCCTTACCATGAGCGACGGCGACAACCTCAACACGTTCCACCACTACTTCCGCCGCTACTTCGAGCATCCCGCCCACGGCCGCTTCCCCATCGGCTGGGGCATGGGGCCTGCCATCCTCGACCTGATGCCAGGCATCGCGCAGTGGTACTACGAGCACGCCAAGCCCGGCGACGAGTTCCTCGCCGATGTCTCCGGCATCGCCTACATGTTCCCCGACACCTACGCCAGCCGCTACCGCAACCGCGACAAGGTGCTCGACGACTTCCTCGCCTGGACGGCCCGCTACATGCAGCGGCTCGGCATGCGCACGATCCGCACCCACGGGGGCAGCCGCGAGGTCCTGGCCCTCTACGCCCGTCGCATCCCGTTCATGCACTCCATCTTCGCCGACTACGCCCGCCGCCCGATGATGAGCCACCCGAAGTCGCACTACACGGTGGCCGGCGGCACACCCGTCTTCCACGCCCTCACCCACTGGCGCTACGGCAAGGACGGGCTGCTGCGCGACATCCGCGAGCAGGTCGGCCGCCAGCGCCCCGCCTTCGTCAATGCGTTCCTGCACAACTGGACCTTCGACATGGACGCGCTCAGCAAGGCATACGAGGGCCGCGATCGCGACATGGTCTTCGTCACACCCGCCCAGCTCGCCGCGCTCTATCGCCAGGCCACGGGGAGGTAGTCCGCGCCCGCCGTCGGCGGGCCGCATCGCCGAGGAGACCGCATGCGCACGTTTCTCGACTGCATCCCCTGCTTCGTCCGCCAGGCGCTCGACGCCACGCGCTTCGTCACCGACGACGTGCGGGTCCACGAGCGGGTGCTCCGTGAGGTGCTCCGCGCCGCGAGCGAGATGGACCTCTCGCTCACGCCGCCCGAGATGGGGCTCCGCATCCACCGCGCGATCCGCCAGTTGACCGGCGTCGTCGACCCCTACTGCGAGGTCAAGGAGCGATTCAACCGCGCTGCCCTGGCCCTCTACCCCGAGCTCAAGACCCGTGTCCGCGCGGCCCATGACCCGCTCGAGGCCGCCGCGCGACTGGCGATCGCGGGGAACATCATTGACTTCGGTGTGAGGAGCTCCATCGAGACGGCCGAGGTCGAGGCCCTCATCGACGGGGCGCTCGACGCGCCGCTCGAGGGCTCCGTCGCCCCGCTGCGCGCGGCCCTCGGCGAGGCGGACCGCATCCTCTTCCTGGCCGACAACGCCGGCGAGATCGTCTTCGACCGGCTCCTCATCGAGGAGCTGCCCCTCGAGCGGGTCGTCGTTGCCGTCAAGGGCAGCCCCATCATCAACGACGCGACCAGGGCCGACGCCGAGGCCGCCGGCCTCACCGACCTCGTCGAGGTCATCGACAACGGCTCCGACGCCCCAGGCACGCTCCTGGGAGTCTGCTCCGACGCCTTCCGGCGCCGCTTCGAGGAGGCCGACGTCGTCATCGCCAAGGGACAGGCCAACTACGAGACACTCAGCGAGGCCGAGCAGGACATCTTCTTCCTGCTCCAGGCCAAGTGCGCGGTCATCGCCCGCGACCTCGGCTGTCCCGTGGGCAGTTTCGTGCTCCGCCGCCATCGCGAATGACACGGAACCCGTAGCCCCTCCGCTGCGTCTAATCACCAAAGGTAACCACCCGATCGTGCCCGGCAAGGAGGATGGCTCATGCGTGCCCGCCACATCGCTCGGTTCCTGTTCGTCGCCGCCGTGCTGGCCATTGCCGTCGTCGCGGTTCGCTCCGACATTCTGGCCGCGTGGC
The DNA here is from genome assembly GCA_964506385.1 of uncultured Planctomycetota bacterium. Classification (GTDB taxonomy): domain Bacteria; phylum Planctomycetota; class PUPC01; order DSUN01; family DSUN01; genus CAZDNN01. The sequence goes on along the minus strand of CAZDNN010000018.1, from coordinate 7,840 downwards.
CGACGACCGACAGCCTGGGGGGCGCCGACCGCTACCTGACCCACCTGAGCACCGACAAGCCGATCTACCGCATCGGGGAGACCGTGCGCATTCGCGGCGTCCTCCTGCGCGCCAACGACCACACGCCGCTGAAGGGGGCCGCACGTGGCTTCGCCGAGATCAAGGGGCCGAAGGGCGATACCGTCGCCTCAGGATACGTCGCCGCCCAGGACAGCGTGTTCGGCTTCACCTGGCCTGTCCCGCAGGGGCAGGCGGGAGGGGAGTACACCATCAAGGTCAGCTACCCGGGCTACGGGCATCCGCCGGCGGAGCGGAAGTTCGACATTCGGGCCTATCGCCCGCCGCGGCTGCGGAGCCAGATCGTCTTCCTCCGCGACGGCTACGGCCCGGGCGACGAGGTCGCGGCGAGCCTCCACGTCGAGCGCGCCGAGGGCGGCATCCCCGCGGGCGCGAAGGTCACGCCCATCGCGAGGGTGGACGGCAGTGAGGTCTACCGAGGCACCTCGCGGGTCGATGACGCGGGGAACTGCACGGTCCGTTTCAAGCTCCCGCCCCGCATCGAGCGCGGGGAGGGCACCCTTGCCCTGGTGATCGAGGACGGCGGGGTCGTCGAGACCGCGGCCAAGACCATCCCTATCCTCCTGCAAACCGTAGACTTGCAGATCTACCCAGAGGGCGGCGACCTGGTGGCGGGGCTCCCCTGCCGCGTCTATATCGAGGCGAAGACGCCCGCCAAGAAGCCTGCGGACATCGCGGGCGAGGTCCTCGCGCTCCACGTCGCAGGCGATGCGCCGGGTGCGACGGCCAAGGTCGAGCACGTCCGCGTCGCGGCCTTCCGGACCGAGCACGAGGGCCGCGGCCGATTCGCCTTCACGCCGAAGAAGGGCGGCCGCTATGCCCTGAGGATCACCGAGCCCTCGGGCATCAAGACCATCTTCCCGCTCCCGAAGGTCAAGGACACCGGCGGCAACCTGCGGGCGCTCACCAACATCACGCGGAAGGGCGAGCCCGTAAGGCTCGTCGTAGCAAGCGCTTCGGGCGGGAAGCTCACCGTCACCCTCACGAAGCGGGAGACAGAGGTTTCGTCGGTGAACTGGCAGGCCACCCCCGGCGTCCCCGCCGACGTGACCCTCACCCCGCCCAGGAGCGCCGACGGCGTGCTCATCGCGACCCTCTGGGACGAGAAGGGCCGGCCAGTGGCCGAGCGGCTCGTGTTCCGCCAGCCCGCGAAGTCGCTCCGCATCGCCGTCGAGGCCGCCAAGCCGTCCTATGTGCCCGGCGACAAGGCCAAGGTGACAGTGAAGACGACCGACGGCCAAGGCAAGCCGGTCGGCGCCGTTGTCGGCCTCACGGTGACCGACGACAGCGTGCTCGAGATGATCGAGACGCGGGAGCAGGCCCCCCGTCTGCCCGTCATGGTCCTGCTTGAGCCTGAGGTGCAGGAGCTTGCTGACGCCCAGGTCTATCTCGACGCGAACAACCCTAAAGCCCCGTTGGCAGTTGACCTGCTACTCGGCACGCAGGGCTGGCGTCGGTTCGCCTTCGTGGACAGCTCGAAGTTCCTGGCCTCCCACGGCGACGCCGCGCGCCGCGTGCTCGCCTTCCGCATGGCCACGCGGCGGGAGCGCCTCAAGGTGGGCGCACGCCACTGGGCGATGGGGAGGGGCGGCGCGCCGGACGAGTTGGAGAATGGGGTGCTCGCGCCGCGGGGCGCTGCTGCCGAGGGCGCGCCGCCGCCTCCGGGCGCCGCGCCTGAGCCGAAGCCCGCGGCGAGGCCCGCGGAAGACCTCGGAGCCGTGGCCGTCAACGGCAGGCTCGGCGACGAGGCGAAGGAGGCGGAGGTCCTCGCTGCCAAGCAACCGGTCACGGAGAACTTGCGGAAGGACCTCGCGCGGGCACTGGCGGAGGCGGACAAGAAGGAGGAGGTGGCGGGCCTCCTGGTCGCCGGCAAGCGGCTGCGGGAGCAGCGGCAGCGTGCCAGCTCCTTCGTCGCCGTCCGCGTCTACGCCCACAAGGCCAGACCCGGCCGTAAGCCCAATCAGCGCATAGACTTCGCCGAAACCGTCTACTGGTCGGCGGGCGTCAAGACGGACCCGAAGACGGGCGAGGCGAGCGTTGAGTTCGACCTCAGCGACGCGGTCACCACCTTCCGCGTCTTCGCCGATGGCTTCGACGCCACTGGCGCGCTGGGCCAGGCCACCGGTGCCCTCGAATCGGTCGAGCCCTTCTACATCGAGCCCAAGATGCCCCTCGAGGTCACCGCGGGCGACATCGTCCAGCTCCCGGTCAGCCTCGTCAACGGCCTGGAGAGCGAGCTGGCGGACGCGACCCTGACGGTGAACGCCGACCCCGAGGTCCGCATCGGCGGGATCGAGGCGCTGACCCTCGGCCCGAAGGCCCGCGTGCGGAGGCTCGTAAGTCTCAAGGTTGGCTACATCAACGGCTTGAGCGACCTCGTGCTCGCCGCGAAGGCGGGCAGCTACTCCGACCGCGTGACCCGCAAGCTCAAGGTCGTGCCGATGGGCTTCCCCGTCGAAGTCGGCCATGGCGGGATGCTCGCCGCAGCCTCGCCAGCGGCGAAGGACGTCGAGATCCCGGCGGGCGTCGTACCCAGGAGCGTCACCACCGAGGCCGCCATCTACCCCACGCCCCTGGCCAGCCTTACCGCTGCGCTCGAGCGGCTCATCCGCGAGCCGCACGGCTGCTTCGAGCAGACCAGCTCGACCACCTACCCCCTCGTCATGGCCCAGCAGTACTTCCTCACCCACACCGCCGTGGACCCCAGGCTGGTCGAGCGCAGCCGCGCGATGCTCGACAAGGGATACCAGAAGCTGGTCAGCTTCGAGTGCAAGAAGAAGGGCTACGAGTGGTTCGGCGGCGACCCAGGCCACGAAGCGCTCACGGCATACGGACTCCTCGAGTTCACCGACATGGCCCAGGTCCGACCCGTGGACGACGCGATGCTCGCCCGCACCCGCCAGTGGCTGATGGGACAGCGCGATGGCAAGGGCGGCTTCCTGCGGAACAAGCGGGCGCTCGACAGCTTCGGCCGCGCTCCTGGCGAGACGACCGATGCCTACGTCGTCTGGTCCCTGCTGGAGGGCGGCGAGGTGGGCCTCGAGAAGGAGATCGCCGCCGTCAAAGCGACCGCCGAGAAGAGCGAGGACAGCTACGTGATTGCCCTCGCCGCCAACATCCTGTCCATCTCGGGCGACAAGGCCGGCGCCCGCAAGAACATGGACCGCCTGGTCAAGAAGCAGACGAAGGAGGGCTGGGTGGATGGGGCGGTGACCAGCATCACCCGCAGCGGCGGGGACTCGCTCACGATCGAGACCACCTCGCTGGCCATCCTCGCCTGGCTCCGCGACCCCGACTACGCGGCGGCCGTCGAGAAGGGCATCCGCTACCTCGCCGAGGCCTGCAAGGCCGGCCGCTACGGGTCCACCCAGAGCACCGTCCTCGCCCTCAGGGCCATCGTCGCCTACGACAAGGCCCGGGCGAAGCCGAAGAAGCCCGGCACGGCCCGGATCTACGTCGACGGCCAGCCGGTCGGCGACGCCGTGGCCTTCGACGCCGACACACAGGGCGCGATCCAGTTGCCTGATATCGCCGAGCTTCTGGAGCCTGGCAAGCACAAGATCGAGCTGAAGATGGAGGACGGGGCGGAGATGCCTTACGCCCTGACCGTCAACTACCACACCACCAAGCCCATCTCCGCCAAGGAGTGCCAGGTGGCTCTCCAGGTGCGGCTCGCCAACGGGAAGGTCACCGAGGGCGGCATCACCGAGGCACAGGTCGTAGTGACCAACCAGGCCGACGGCGGCATCCCGATGCCCATCGCTATCATCGGGCTGCCCGGCGGGCTGGAGCCGCGTCACGACCAGCTCAAGGAGCTCGTAAAGGCAGAGAAGATAGCGGCTTACGAAGTCATAGGCCGCGAGGTCGTCCTCTACTGGCGCGAGATGAAGGCCGGCCAGAAGGTCGAGCTGCCGATCAGTTTGGTGGCTGCGGTCCCCGGCACCTACACCGGCCCCGCCAGCCGCGCCTACCTCTACTACACCGACGAGCACAAGCACTGGGTGGACGGCCTGAAGGTCGTCATCACCCCCCGCGCCGGCCGGTGACTGCCGGCGTCTGCCCCTGTGATCGAACCCCTCCTGCGGGCCTCGCCGCCCGCCGCACCACAGCACCCTATATGTCCAGCCTCATCGGCGGGGCGGCATCCCCTTTCGTCGTGGTGATAGTATCACACCTCATGAGGTCCGTCATCTTGACCCG
>CAZDNN010000018.1:0-3462 GCA_964506385.1 uncultured Planctomycetota bacterium | reverse complement strand
CCCCTTTCGTCGTGGTGATAGTATCACACCTCATGAGGTCCGTCATCTTGACCCGCCCGATATGTCCAGTCTCAGCAGTGCGGCAGCGTGCCCCTTTCGTCGCGGTGATAGTATCACACCTCATGAGGTCCGTCATCCTGACCCGCCCGATATGTCCAGTCTCAGCAGTGCGGCAGCGTGCCCCTTCGTCGTGGTGATAGTATCACACCTCATGAGGTCCGTCACCATGAGCTGCCCGAGCGGTGGGAGACGCATGGCGGCAGGCTCCGTGTAGGAGGGATCCGGGCTGGACGAGGTGCGCAACGGCCTGCCAGTCCCGACCGCTGAGGGGGGCGCGTTACCGGGCCTACTCTCCCATGGCGTAGCGGGCGATGTAGGCCTCGTCAGCGCCCTGGCCGGCCATGAAGCGGGCGAGGCCGTCGCGGAGGGCGACGACGAGGTCGGGGTGGTCGGCGGCGATGTCGGTGAGCTGACCGGGGTCGCGTCCGCGGTCGTAGAGCTCGGGCTGGTGGGGCTGGCGGCCGAAGATGGCCGTGTGGCCGCGGGTCGTCACCGTGATGTGCGAGGGATGGATGGGGATGTAGCCCGGACCCCCGCCGCTGTGGAAGGTGGTGTACACGGCTTCGTGGCATTCGGCGGCCTCGCCGCGGAGGAGGGGCACCCAGGACTTGCCGATGGTCTCGGGCGGGTCCACGCCGCACAGGTCGAGCACCGTCGGCATCACGTCGGCGGCCTGGACGAGCGCATCCACCGTCGTCGGTGTTGCGAACGGGGCGCGCACGAGCAGCGGGATGCGGCCCACCGTGTCGTAGATGGGCCACGGGTCGTCGGGGTCCACCGTGTGCTTGCCCGCGCGGCCATGCTCGCCGATATACATGCCGTGGTCGGAGAGCAGGATGACCGTCGTGTCCTCGTAGAGGCCCAACAGCTCGACCTGGCGGAGGAGGTGGCCGACCCAGCGGTCGGTGAGGGTCACCTCGCCGGCGTAGCAGGCGCGCAGCCGCCCGAGCTCGGCCGGCTGGTAGATGCTGCTGTAGCCGTAGTTGGGATAGGTGTAGTCGAGGCCCTCGTAGCCCTTGCTGTAGAGCTCGACATAGTGGGGCGGCGGCGCCCAGTTCTCGTGGATCTCGAAGGTATCGACCCAGAGGAACCACCGGTCCCGCGAGGCGTTGTCCTCGAGCCACTCGCAGGCGCGCATCATCGTGCGGGCGACGAACCAGTCGTGCTCGTGGCGGTAGTGGGAGGTGTTGGCCACGTCGCGGGCGTAGCCGCGGCCGTTCTGGCGCAGGTTCTCGCGGGGCACGGGGAAGACGACGTCGTCGGGCGTCATGCCGTCGTCCACGTCGTTCTTGATGAGGAAGTGCTCGTCGTAGAACTGGTGGAGGCCGGCGCCGACGTTGTTGCGGGTGTCGAGCACGAGGCCGGTGTGGTAGCCTGCCTCGCGGAGCAGGAGCGGGAGCTTGGGCTGGCCGTCGTCGGGCCCCTTCCATCCGTAGCGCGGCCAGTTGACGTCGCCGGTGTAGGCATCGACGCGCATGGGCACGGTGGGAAAGGAGGCGCAGTAGGCCGCGTCGAACCGGGTGGCCTGGGCGGCGAAGGCGTCGATGCACGGCGTCTGCACCCAATCGGGACGGTAGCAGCCCAGCGCATCCCAGCGGAGGGTGTCGAGGCAGATGACGATCGCATTCATCGCTGATTCCTCATAGCGTGGTGGCACTTGCGTCTTGCAGGCAGCGGCGCCATCGGATAGGACGAATAGGTCCTATAGGTCCTATTCGTCCTATTCGCCACGAAGGCGGCTCCTCCCTCGCCCGGTAAGCCACGCCCAGCCGAGTCTTGGCGTGGCACCCCTGTGTCGGCGGCGGTGCGCTACGATCGGGTGTCCTCGGTCACCTGCCAGCCCTGGCGGGTGCGCTCGCCGCTGAGGGCGCGGCCGTCGGCGACGTGGAGACCTGCGAAGCGGGCCTCCCGCCAGGAGTCGGGGCACGCGGCGCCGACCTGCGGCCAGCGCCAGTAGTCGGTCACCAGGGCGTCGGTGAGCGCCTGGAGGTAGAGGCCGTGGCTGGTGACGTAGTAGGGCATGCCCGTCGAGCCGGAGGTCTCGTAGATCTGGAGCCACCCGGGATCGACATAGCGGCCTGGCAGTGCGTGGGCGAGCTCGGCGGCGAGGCCCTCAGCGTCGCCCATGTGCGACGCGGCGAGCCAGAAGGCGGCGAGGGTCCAGCCGTGGTAGTGCCTCTCTCGGACGCCCGCGCACAACTCGTAGCGGCGCTGGTAGGCCCGCACCACGTGGCCGAAGGGCTTGCCGAGCGGGAGGAACGTCAGGGGGTTGAGCTGGACCGGGTGCTTCTCCCTGCCGAGCTGCTCGCGCCCGGAGAGGCCCTCGCAGGTCACCAGCAGGTCGGTCTCCGGGTCGTGAAGTCGGGCGAAGGCCAGGCCGTCTCGCAGGATGGCGCGCCAGCGGTCGAACTGCGGGTCGTCCTGCTCGAGCTCGTCGGCCATGGCCAGGGCAGTGGCGAGCGCATATTGGGCGCTGAACAGCGCGCACAGGTAGTTCCGCGCGTTGTGCCCGCCCATCTCGTCCTGGCCGAACGACGGCTCGACGGCGATGCCCCACGTCCCGTCCTCTTCGGGCGCGAGCACCGCGCTGTAGAAGCGTGCCGTCTCGCGGACCACCGGCCACGCCACCTCGCGGGTCCACGCCGGGTCCCGCAGGTAGAGGCTGGCCTCGCGGGCCATGCGCGCGGGGTAGGCGGCGTTGTGGATCTCGAACTGACACCAGTTCGGATGCCCGTCTGCCAGGAGCCGGGAGTCGGGGCCGATGGGGAACTCCCAGGCCCACATCGCCCCCTCTGCGCCGTAGACCCGCCGGGTGTAGTCGGCCATGGTGTCCAGCGCGCCGCGATAGAAGTCCACCCACGCCCGCGCGACGTCGAAGTGGCCGAGCCGCAGGAGCGCAGGGTGTATGTACGAAACGTCCTGTGGGAAGTGGAAGGGCCAGCCGTTGCCCGACCAGCCGTTGGGTGGGGCGGGGGAGCGGACGTCGGGGGCGTAGCTGGCGAGCACGTAGTAGAGCGACCGCGCCCAGAGCGCCTGATACTCGGGCACGGGCACGTGGACCCAGGCACTGCCCCATCGGCGGCGCCAGGCCTGCGCCGCCTCGGCGAGGAGGTCCTCGGGCCCCCCCACGGCCCGCATCTCGGCGCACAGGCCCTGGCGGCGATGGACGCCCGCCGCGCCGATCAGCAGGAGATGCCTGCCGCGCTCGCCGCGGAAGCGGACGGCCAGGCCGCGACCCTCGGCGGCCAGCTCGGCCTCGCCGATCGTCGAGATGGTGCGGAGCGCGACGACGCTCTCCGCGGAGCCGACCCGCAGGCCGCAGAGCCACCAGTCGGAGGCCTGCTCGAGGGCCTCGGCGTCGCCGGTGAGGTGCTGGCCGTAGTGGGTCCGGACGTCGGTCTC
>CAZDNN010000017.1:0-25677 GCA_964506385.1 uncultured Planctomycetota bacterium | reverse complement strand
TCGGCCCGAAGACCCACACGCAGTCCGAACGGACTTCTGCCACGGGCTGCTAGGCCCGACGCCCTCTCCTGCGGCGAAGCCCAAGCCAGGTGAGGCCAAGCCCAAACACCGTCAGACTCAGCGGCTCCGGGATCATCGCGAAGTGGGCCACGAGGTCCACGTCCGAGTGCAGCCCGAACACGAGCGAGGCCTGATGCGGGTCGCCGCCCGGCACGCCCGAGCCCGTGGTCTCCTCCCAGTGGCCGAACACGTACAGGGGGTCGGTGGCGCGGGCAAGCACATTCATCACCGTGCCGTCGTCGTAGGTGCCCGCCGCAGGCGCGTCCACCTCGCCGAACAATTCCTCCCCCGCGGCGACCGCCGCCGAGAAGTCCCACTCGCTTTGCGTCACCTGCTCGACCGTGACCTCGATGTTGCTGAACTCGACTTCGAGGTACGGGTCATTGAAGTCCGGCCCCTGTGCCTCGTCGGCTTTCCCGAAGTATGGCATCGTCAGTGGGTCGTCACCGAGCACCAGGCTCACCACGACGTCGTCGGGTCCCTGACAGGTGAACTCGACTGTCGCCAAGGAGACGGTGCCAGGGGCGGAATGCGACCACGGTGCCCCGAGCGACTCAGCCGAGCCGACGAGGACGTAGTCCTGCACACCGTCGGGCACGCTCGGGTCGTCCACCCGGCTCAACATGTTCACGTCGGTGTTGGGCTCACTCTCCCACCAACTCGAGTCGGCGACCACAGACAGCGCCGAGGCGTCGCCGACGACGGTCAACCCGATCTGCCACTCCGCCAGATCCACCGGCTCGGTGATCGACAGGACGAGCGGCACGGTGGTCCCCTGCGAGACGGTGATGTCGGCCTGCCCGGCCCAGGGGGCGCCCGCCGTCAGCTCGACCGTGGCCAACTGGGCCACAGCGGATGACCCCGCGAGCGCACAGGCAACCACAAGCAGGCAGGCAAGAGTATGGCTTCGCTGCATGGCAAGCTCCTTCAAATGATGGGAGCCTGCAAATTCGGTGCCAAAATCTGCTTCCCGCTCGCCCGATCTGCGAAAACCATATCTCACCAGCCTGGAGATACTTACGCCAACGGCGGCCACGCACGGATCGGAGCACGATGTCACCCGATCAAGCCGCGATGTTGCCATCCGTCAACATATTCAGACAGGCCCAGGCAGAGGACGCTGTAAGCGAAGCGCCGTGAACGCCTTACGCCTGTCCGCCGATGTTGACGTTCGTCAACACGCGAGTCTGGCAAATCAACATGGCGATCAGGGGCCTGGGGGGGCCTGGATGCGGTCGATGGCCATCCGGGCACGGACCCGCAGTTGGCCGCCCGCAGTGTCGTGGGTGATCGGCTTATTGGGGTTGCCGGCAGCGCGTCGGAGGGCAGGGATGGCCGCTGCGGCGGGCCGCCCAATATCACCGAGGCCTGCCGCAGCGCTCGAGCGCACCGAGAGATCGGGGTCCCCCTCGAGGACGCGGACGAGGGCAGGCACGGCAGGCGCCGCGGGGGCGCCCACGTGGCCCAGGGCACGGGCGGCGTAGAAGCGGGTTCTCGGGTCGGGGGACCCCAGCGCACGGAGCAGCGGCCCGACGGCCGCTGCGCCCATAGCCCTGAAGGCCTTGCGGATGGCCATCTCAACCTCGATGCCAAGCGAACGCTCGCCCATGGTCTGGAGGAGGACGGGCACAGCCGGCGCAGCGCGTGGCCCCAGCGCCCCGAGCCGCCGGGCCGCCGCCGCCCGCTGACGCACGCTCCCGCCCTGGAGCTCCGCCGCCAGACGCACCACCTCGCGATCGCCACCGGGCGCCACCTCGGCTCTGCCGGTGGGCCGGCGCTCGATCACCGGGGTGGGTTTCCATTCCTCGCGGCCGGCCACGGTGAGGAACACGAGGATCCCGACGATCAGCGCCCCCGCGAACAGCGCGCCGGCCACGTACGCCGTCTTGCCCGCCGACGAAGGCTGAGCTCGCCGGGCCACGCTCGCACGCCGACGGAGGGTCGGGCGCGGGGGACGGCCTTCCCTTGCTGCCTGGACTCGCCTTGGTCGCCGGCTGGGCCTGCGCGGGCGCTCGGCCATGTCTGTCCTGGCTCCTGACGGCATGCAGCCCTTCGCGCCGAAGCGCGCTCCAGCCGCTGGAAGTACTGGCCATCATTGTATCTATGCGTTCTGCGCCGGCAAGCGCCGTTGCGGGAGCACCGCGGCTGGGAGCTCTCCGCGCGGCGGGCCGTCGCCCATGGCCATGAGGGTAAGAGCCGCGCCGTCGAACGGATTGACGACAGTCAACGGCTCTGCTATGATTGACCTGCACCCCAGGCAGCTCCGAAGCGAAGGAGTCCGTGCGTGAGCAAGCGGCTGTTCAGCGGCATCCAGCCCAGCGGCGATATCCATATCGGCAACTACCTGGGCGCCATCAAGAACTGGGTGCGGCTCATCGATGAGTTCGAGTGCATCTACTGCGTGGTGGACCTCCACGCCATCACGGTGCCCTACGACCCCGCCGAGATGCGGGACCGCATCCTGAGCGCCGCCGCGGTGAACATGGCCTGCGGCATCGACCCCGAGCGCTGCACCCTCTTCGTCCAGAGCCACGTGCCCGAGCACACCGAGCTCACCTGGCTGCTCAACACGGTGACCCCCATCGGCGACCTCCAGCGCATGACCCAGTTCAAGGAGAAGGCCCGCCAGCACGAGGCGAGCGTCAACGCCGGCCTGCTCAACTACCCGGTGCTGATGGCCGCCGACATCCTGCTCTACAAGGGCGAGGTCGTGCCGGTGGGCGAGGACCAGGTGCAGCACCTCGAGCTGAGCCGCGAGATCGTCCGCAGGTTCAACGCCCGATTCGGCGATGTGTTCCCCGAGCCGCAGGAGAAGCTGACCCAGGCCGCCCGCATCATGGGGCTAGACGACCCGTCGCGGAAGATGAGCAAGTCGATGGGCAACACCATCAGCCTGCTCGAGGAGCCCGGGAGCATCTGGGAGAAGATCCGCACGGCTGTAACGGACCCCGCGCGCATCCGGCGCAGCGACCCGGGTGAGCCGACGAAGTGCAACCTCTATGCCCTCCACCAGTACTTCTCGACGGAGGCGGACCTCGAGCATGTGGCCGCGGGCTGCCGGTCGGCCGGGATCGGCTGCATCGACTGCAAGAAGATCCTCTTCGAGCGCATGATGGCGGAGCTGACGCCGATCCGCGAGCGGGCGCAGGCCCTGCTGGCCGATCCGGGACAGGTCTGGGGCGTGCTGGATCGCGGGGCCGACCACTGCCGAGCGATCGCCGCGCAGACGATGACGGAGGTCAAGCAGGCGATGGGGCTCTGACAGCCCTGGCCGCGGGCGGCGCCGTCCCACGGGCGCCCGACAGACCGACGTACCGCCCACAACGGTGACAGGCTGGCGGGGCAGCGAAGCCGGTGCCAAGAGGAGGCGTGGCATGGGCGAAGCAGCACGACACGCCGACACGGCGCCGCCGTCCGCCTGGCGCCAGCGCGCCCACGTCCTCCTCGTGCTCGCCGCAGGCATCGCTCTGTCGCTCATCGCCTTCGTGGCCGTCCGCAACCGTGAGGAGCGCCGGCTGCGGCTTCGCTTCGAGCGCCTCGCCGCGGACCGCGTAGCCGCCGTCAAGCAGGGGGTGGCGGTCAATGTCGAGCAGCTCCTGTCGATCCGCTCGTTCTTCGCCGCCTCGCAGCGGGTGGAGCGGGGGGAGTTCCGCGCCTTCGCCGCCCAGCCCCTGGCCAGGCACAAGGCCCTTCAGGCCCTTCTGTGGGCCCCACTTGTCGCAGCGGAGAGGCGCGCTGCGTTCGAGGCGCGCATGCAGCAGGAGGGGCTCGCCGACTATCGGATCGCCGGCCGGGAACCCCAGCCTGAGGCCCGGCGCGAGGCCTTCGTCCCCGTAGCGTACAGCGAGTCCCGAACGGCGGGCGACGTGGCTCGGCTCGGTGTCGATCTGGCCCTCGACCCCGGAGCGGCGGCGGCCATGGCGCAGGCTCGGGAGTCGGGCAGGCCCGTGGCCACAGGCGCCGTCGAACTGCCCGAGGCGGCGGGCGGGGGCCTCGCCATCCGCGTCTTCCTCCACGTCCAGCCCAACCCGGCACAGGCAACCCCCCTGCCGGCGCAGCCCGGCGGGCCTCCGGGGTTCGCCGTCGCGGTGATCGAGCTGGACGCCCTGGTGAGCGAGGCCCTCGAGCAGTTGTCGATGGAGAGCGTGGAACTGTCGCTCTACGACCTCTGGGCGCCCTCGGGTCGCCGCCTGCTGGCCCATCTGGGGCCAGCCGACGCGGTGCGCGACGCAGCGGGGGTGTGGCAGCCGGTGACTCGGTCGCTCCTCGTCGGCGGGCGTACCTGGGAGGTAGCGTGCTCGCCGACGCGGGAGTTCTTCGCCATCCGCCGCACGTGGCAGGCCTGGGGCGTGCTGGTTCTCGGGCCGCTGTTCACGGCGCTCGTGACACTCTACGTGGCGAGCTATGTTGGGCGGGCGATGCGGGTCGAGAGGCTGGTGGACGAGCGTACGGCGGCGCTGCGCAAGGCGAACGAGCGGCTCGGAAGCGAGGTCGCCGTGCGCGAGCAGGCTGAGGCAAACCTCGAGCGCGAGAGCGGCCTGCTGCGTGCCCTGATCGACAACATGCCCGACTATATCTACGTCAAGGACCCCCAGAGTCGCTTCGTCCTCCTCAACAAGGCCCAGGCGCGCCTCCTCGGCACGGAGGACCCCACGGCCGTGGTCGGCAAGACGGACTTCGAGTTCTTCCCCCGCGAGTACGCGCTGCACTACCACGCCGACGAGCAGGCCATCCTGGCGAGTGGCGAGCCCATGATCGGCCACGAGGAGCCCGTGGTCGATCCCAGCGGCCAGACCCGATGGGTCTCCACCACCAAGGTGCCCGTGCGCGACAGCAACGGCGCCATCACGGGGCTGGTTGGCATCAGCCGCGACATCACCGAGCACCGCGAGGCCGAGGAAGCCCTGGCGTGGGAAGCCGGCGTCAACGAGGCCCTGGCCGAGCTGGCACGCGCGCTTCTCTCCGTCGAGGAGATCGAGGAGATCTCAGCCGTTGTCCTCGAGCACGCCCGCCGCCTCACCGACAGCGACCTCGGCTACGTCGGCTACATCGACCCCGAGACCGGCCATCTCGTTGTGCCTACCCTCACCCGCGAGATCTGGGACACCTGCCAAGTCGCCGGCAAGGACACCGTGTTCCGCAACTTCACCGGCCTGTGGGGATGGGTCCTCACCGAGCGCAGACCCGTGATGACCAATACGCCCCAGGAGGACCCGCGCTGGAAGGGCACCCCTGCCGGGCACATGACCATCGAGCGCTTCCTGGCTGCGCCAGCCACCATCGGCTCCCTGCTCGTGGGACAGTTGGCGGTGGCGAACGCCTCGCGTGGCTACACCGAGCGCGACCTCCAGGTCGTCGAGCGGCTCTCGGACCTCTACGCGATCGCCGTCTGGCGGTACCGCGCCGAAGCCGAGCTGGCGCGCACGGCCGACGAGCTCGAGCGGTCGAACCGCGAGCTCGAGCAGTTCGCCTATGTCGCGTCCCATGACCTCCAGGAGCCGCTGCGCATGGTCAGCAGCTTCGTCCAGCTCCTGGCGCAGCGCTACGAGGGCCGGCTCGACGCCGACGCCGACGAATTCATCGCCTACGCCGCAGACGGGGCCACTCGCATGCGGCAGCTCATCGAGGATCTCCTGGCCTTCTCGCGCGTCGGGACCCGCGCCCAGCCGCTCGAGCCGACGGACGTCGAGGCCGTCGTGGCCGAGGCCCTGGCGAACCTGGCTGCTCGGATCGCCGAGAGCGGTGCCGAGATCACCCACGACCCGCTGCCGACCGTCCTGGCGGATCGCAACCAACTGGTTCAGGTGTTCCAGAACCTGGTGAGCAACGCCATCAAGTTTCGCGGCGAGGCGTCGCCGCGCGCGCACATCTGGGCGGAAGAGCGCGAGGAGGAATGGGAGATCGCCGTCCGCGACAACGGCATCGGGCTGGAGCCGCGGCACGCCGAGCGGATCTTCGAGATCTTCAAGCGCCTCCACACCCGCGAGGAGTACCCGGGCACGGGCATCGGGCTGGCCATCTGCAAGAAGACCATCGAGCGCCACGGAGGCCGCATCTGGGTCGACTCGCAGCCCGGCCAGGGCGCCACCTTCCGATTCACCCTCCCGAAGGTCGAAGGAGCAAGGCCGTGATCTGTCCCGCCGGCACCCGCCCCATCGAGATCCTGCTCGTCGAGGACAACCCAGGCGACGTGCGCCTGACCCGCGAGGCCCTCAAGGATGGGAAGGTCACCAACAACCTCTCCGTCGTCCGCGACGGCGAGCAGGCCATGGCCTTCCTCCGCCGCGAGAGCGACTACGCCGAAGCGCCCCGGCCCGACCTGATCCTGCTCGACCTGAACCTGCCCCGCAAGGACGGCCGCGAGGTGCTCTCCGAAATCAAGGCGGACCAGGATCTGCGGCGCATCCCCGTCGTCATCCTCACCACGTCCAACCACGAGCACGACATCCTCGAGGCCTACGACCTCAACGCCAACTGCTACATCACAAAGCCGGTCGATCTCGACCAGTTCATCGGCGTCGTCAGGAGCATCAGCAGCTTCTGGCTCACCATCGTCAAGCTCCCACCGGAGTGACCCCCATGGAGCAACGCTACATCACAGCCCTCCTCATCGAGGACAACCCTGGGGACGTCGTTCTCATCAAGCGCCTGGTCGCCAAGGCGACGAGCGCGCGGGTGCGCCTCGAGGCGGCGACCCGCCTCGGCGAGGGGCTCGAGCGCATCGACCGCGGCGGCATCGACGTCCTCCTCCTCGACCTCAGCCTTCCCGACAGCGCCGGCGTGGACACCGTCCGCCGCGCCCGGGCCCACGCCCCCGACCTCCCCATCATCGTGCTCACGGGCCACGATGACGAGATCCTCGGCGCCAACGTCGTCTGGGCCGGTGCCCAGGACTACCTGGTCAAGGGCCAGGTGGACGCCACCCTGCTCACCCGCGCCATCCGCTACGCCGTCCACCGCCAGGCCGTCCAGGACCAGGCCAGGGAGCAGCGCGGCTCCGACCCGCTCACGGGCCTGCACAACCGCCGCGGCTTCCTCGCCTTCGCCGACCACCAGCTCCGCCTCGCCCGGCGCCGCCGCGAGAGCGTCTCACTCGTCATCGCCCGGATCCGCGACGTGCCGCGGCTCCGCACCGAGTGCGGCGCCCAGGAGATCGAGCGCCTGCTCCTCAAGACCGCCCAGATCGCCCAGGCCGCCGTCCGCGACTGCGACATCGTGGCCCGCGTCAGCCACGACGAGTTCGCCGTCCTGGCCATTGATGCTTCCGACGCCGACGCCGACGCCATCATCCGACGCCTCCGCAAGCGCCTGCTCCTCCAGCAGCGCCAGGACCCCTCCCTCCACAGGCTCTCCCTCATCCTCACCGCCGCCACCTGGCAGCCCGACAGCTCGCTCTCGTCCGAAGACCTGCTCGAGATCGCCAGTCAGACCTCCTGACCCACGAGGCCACGCACGATGAAGCCCAAGCCCATCAGCGTCTTGATCATCGAGGACAACCCTGGCGACGTCGCCCTCATCCGCACCATGCTGGCCCAGCGCGGCGCCATCGTCGAGCTGCTCAGCGCCAGCCGACTCGCCGATGGCCTCGCCCGCCTCGACGCGAACGACGTGGACCTCGTTCTAGTGGACCTCTCGCTGCCAGACAGCGACGGCCTCGACACGCTCACCCGCGTCCAGGAGCACGCCCCCGCCCTCCCCGTCGTCGTCCTCACCGGCACCGACGACGAGGCGCTCGGCCTCGAAGCCGTCCAGCGCGGCGCCCAGGACTACCTCGTCAAGGGCCAGACCCCCGCCGCGTTGCTCGCCCGCGCCATCCGCCACGCCATCGAGCGCAAGCAGGCCCAGCAGAGAATCCACGACCTCAACGCCGACCTCGAGCGCCGCGTCGCCGAGCGCACCCGGGAGCTTGCCGCCGCCCTCGACGAGCTCAAGGGCCTCGACCGGCTCAAGACCGCTTTCATCGACGTCATCACCCACGAGCTCTCCACCCCTCTCACCGTCGCCGGCGGCATGCTCGCCCTCGCCCGCCGCCAGGTCCCCGACGACGGCGGGAAGCTCGCCCGCACCCTCGAGTCCGCCGGCCGCGCCATCCAGCGCCTCCAGGAGCTCCTCGACCAGGTCCTCGACGTCGCCGGCACAGGCGACTTCACCACCCCCCTGCGCACCGAGCCCGTCGCTCCGGCCGAGCTCGTCCACCAGGCCGCCACTATCGTCGCCCCATTCGTCGAGCTGCGCCGCCAGAGCCTCGACCTCGACCTGCCGGACGACCTGCCCCCGGTGTCCGTCGAGCGCGGCAAGATCCGCGACGTCCTCATCAACCTGCTCATGAACGCCGTCAAGTTCACCCCTGACGGCGGCACGATCGCCCTGGCCGCGCGCCGCCGCGACGACGCCATCGAGGTCCGCGTCACCGACACAGGCGTCGGCATCCCCGAGAGCGACCTCCCCCACGTCTTCGACCGCTTCTTCACCACCTTCGACACCATCCACCACTCGACCGGCAGCTACGAGTTCGGCAAGCGCGGCATCGGCGTTGGCCTCGCCATCGTCAAGAACTTCGTCGAGATGCACGGCGGGCAGGTCGGCGTCGAAAGCACCCCCGGCCGCGGCTCCACCTTCTGGTTCACCCTCCCACTCTAGCCGCCCTCGCCCCTCGCCCACGCAACCCGGTCCCTGCGGCAGCAGGCAAATCCCTTGCACCGTGACGGGAGGACTGCTAGACTGGCAGTGTTGCGACCTGGAGGAGCCGGGGAGCCACCCGGCAACAGCCTTCGCAGCAATCATGATGGCCGGCGCCACGGACGGCCCCGATCGTGGCGTGAGGGGACAGAGCAAAGGAGGCACGGAATGCCCGAGTTGCTGGAGATCTACAAGTGCGAAGTGTGCGGGAACATCGTGGAGATGGTCCACGGCGGCGCCGGTGAGTTGGTCTGCTGCGGGGAGCCGATGAAGCTGCTCGACGAGCAGACGGCTGACTCCGCCGTCGAGAAGCACGTCCCGGTCGTCGAGCCGATCGACGGCGGCTATAGGGTCACCGTCGGCTCGACCATCCACCCGATGACCGACGAGCATTGGATCGAGTGGATCGAGCTCCTCGCCGACGGCGTTGCCTGCCGCCGGTGGCTGAACCCCGGCGACGAGCCCATCGCCGTCTTCCAGATCGATGCCGAGCGCGTCACCGCCCGCGAGCACTGCAACATCCACGGGCTGTGGAAGAGCTGACGAGCCTGGCGCCCGCGCGGTCGAGTCGGCTCCCCAGGCCCCCAGGAGGTGAGGACATGCGCCGCAATGCTGTAGCTGTTGCCCTGGTCTTGGCGCTGGCCGCTGCGATCCTGGTGACGCGCGCCGACGCCGGCGCCGCCGGGGGTCCCTTCGGCCGCAACTTCCTGGGCGACTGGGCGCGGACATCGAAGTTCGCCACGACCCGCGGCTCGGTCCTCGTCATTGACGCGCTGCTCGCCAAGGAGCGCGTCGCCGTGTTCCGCCGCGACAAGCCCTTCGTGGACGTCTCGCTGGCCGCGGAGTTCCGGATCGAGCGCGTGGGCAAGGCACATCAGGCCTTTGGCCTCGTCTTCGGCTCGACCGACAGCCAGACCTACTATGCCTTCGAGATCGGCCGCGAGGAGATGCGCGTCGTCCGCGTCGAGCCAGGGAAGGAGCCCGTCGCTCTGGTGGCCCGAGGCATCCGCGACCCCGCCGGCCGGTGGGCCACGGCAAGGCTGAAGCTCGAAGGCAGCCTGTTCCGTGGCTACTTCGGCCGCCAGGTCCTCGAGTTCCGCAGCATCCCCGGCCTCCAGGCAGGCTGGGTCGGCGCCTATGCGCATAACGGTCGCGTCTCGGTCCGCGACCTCAGGTTCGGCGGCAAGCCCTCCCGCCTCAGCAAAGCCTGGCGCATCGTCGCCGCCGAACCCGACGAGAAGTAGCCAGGGCACATGGCCATTGCCCGCGCGCGAGGTGCCGGCTCACAAGCCGCGGGGCCACGTGGGAACGGGGAGCTGGCTCGAGACGGGATCAGGGGGCGGCGGGTGCCTCGTCGGGCTCGGGAGGCGCCTGCGCCAACTGCTCAGGGGACGCGGGCGAGCCGTAGGCCTCCTTGAGCTCGGCCAGGACCCTCGCGCTGTGCAGCCGCCAGGCGCACACGGGCACGTACTTCACCTCGTCGGTGTTCGGATTGTAGTAGACGTGCACGCTGGCGCAGCGCTCGAGCCGCTCCGTCTCCAGGATAGGGTCGTCCTCGAGGGGGAGGATGACGACGGGGAGGGTCTCCTGAACGGCCATGTGCCGTCGCCGGACCTTCTTCGACTTGCAGCCGACGGCCAGCTCGAGGAAGGTCATGAGGGCATGGCCCAGCTTGCCGATGCCCTTGCCCTTGAACATGCGCCCGACGTGGAGGAGCCGGAGGGCCAGCCGCGCGAGGGCGGCCCTGCCTAGCCAGCGCAGGGCGAAGTCCTTGAGCCGCAGCGCGCCGAGGACGCGCCCGAGCCGCGAGGTCTCCCACCGCTTCTCGCGGTCGAGCAGCCGCCGCTCGAGGGGAAGCAGGTAGTCGCCTGCCACCTCGGGCAGCGGCTTCTTGAGGTACCGCTCGATGGGAGCGTAGCGCTCGCCGTCGGACACCAGGAGGTAGAAGCTCTCGCAGTTGGGGTGGATCCCGTAGTAGGGCAAGGCGTGCTTGCCCAGGCACTTCGCTATGGTGATGAAATGCGAGGCAAGGCCGAGGGAGATGAACTGGACCCGCTCGTCGGGGAAACACCGGTCGAGCATCACCTCGACGTCCTCGGTGGTCATCCGCTCGGGCGCGTAGTCGAAGTCCGAGGTGTCCCAGGTCTGGACCAGCGGCATGAGATAGACGCCGTGGAGGATGTGGCGCTGCCCGTGGTAGAAATCGAGGATCTCAGGGAGCTGCTCGGCGTTGAGGCCCCAGGCAAGGCAGGTGACGTAGCTGAGCCGCGGCCTCTTGGCCATCGAGCAGAGATTCGCGATGGCTTTCTTCTTGCGGTCGAGCACCTTGGTGCTGCCGCGCAGCAGGCGGTAGGTCTCAGGGTTGTCGCCGTCGTAGGAGAAGAGCAGATGCGCGCGGCTCTTGACCATCTGCTGGCAGAAGTCGGGGTCGGCGAGGCGGATGCCGTTGGTGAGCACGCGGACGTAGAGGCCGTGGTGCCGCGCGAGCGCGACGATGTCGCAGATGTCGTCGCGCACCGTGGGCTCGCCGCCGAACAGGCAGACCGTAGGCTTGGGATCGAAGTGCGACAGGTGCTCGAAAATCCGCTCGAAGTACGCCATCGGCGGGTCGAACACGAAGCCGTAGGCGGGCACGCCGTCCACGCACATGGGGCACCGCTGGTTGCAGCGGTTCGTCACGTCCACGAAGGCGAACGTCGGGTCGCGGTGATGGGTGCACTCGACGCACTGCACGGCGGCGCACGGCTCGCAGTCGAAGCCGGGGTCGAGCGCCCGCTTGCCCATGTGGCGCTCGGCGTCGGAGGAGATCATCGTCTCCGTCGCGCCGCACTTCGGGCATTCCTTGACGAGGTAGACCTTGCCGTCGCGCTCGACGCGGTGGGCCGGCACCAGGCCGTGACAGGTGTTGCAGAAGGCTTGGTTGGCAGGCATCGAAGGGGGGTCTCCCCGCAAGTGGATCGGCTCTTCGTCAGCCCCACTAGCTTAGGGATTCGCCCGCTGCCGTCAAGCGCGACTCAACACGGGCGCGTCTCACGGGCGCGGCTCCTGGTCGCGCGTCCCCTGCTCTGCCGCCGTCACGCGGTCAGCTCGTGCCAGAGGCCACGCATGGCCTGGCAGGCGCCGCGCGCCTGCGGGAACACCGCGGGACGCAGGATCACGCGCGCGCCTGTGTCGCGGACGAGGCGGGCGAGGCGGCGGACATAGGGCTCCCACGCCTCGCCCGCCTCGGCGGCCACGCGGCTGTAGAGGACGGTATCCGTCTCGGCACAGCACTCGAGCAGCCAGGGGGTGTCGAAGTACTCGGGGTTCCCGAGGTCAATGGCCTGGACTTGCGGCATCCGGCAGAGCCGCTCGAAGAGGAACTCGTGTCGGCCGCAGAAGTGGGCGAAGCCCCCGCCGAAAGGCTCGATGGCCCGCTCGATGTAGGGCACGAGGGTGCCCTCGATGGTCGCGGGCGAGAGCAGGGTCGGTGTGTCCTCGCAAAAGCGCACGCCGGCCGTCGGGAAGAAGGCGCCCTGCGACGTGCCGTGGCCGTGGGTCAGCCGGGTCAGCGGCTCGCCGAGGAGCGACTTCAGGTGCTTTGACACGCGGATGTAGAGGTCAAGGCTGATCTCGAGGAGCTCGGCGATCCACTCGCCCTCGTGCGGGTCGGCGAGCTCGTAGAAGACCTTCTCGCCGTAGAGGAGGTGAGCGATGTCGAACACGCCCTGGGTGTCAGCCATGTAGGTGGCGATGCCGTCGCCGCGCTCGCGGTGGATCGCGTAGAAGTCGGCGGCAAGCCGCATGACGTGGGCCTGGTCGAGCTCGGCGTCACGGGCCATGCGGATGGCGTTGCGGTCGAGCGGCTCGCCCGGCCAGGGCATCTGGCCGGGCTTTAGCTCGTAGGGAAGGCCGGCGATGGCGGGGATGAAGATGACGCCGAGGTTGGGCCTGACGGTTGGGATGCCGTCGGTGGGCCAGTCGGCGACGGGCCGCGCCCGCGCCATCTCCGACGCCCACATGGCCTCAGGGTCGTTGAACCGGGTGGGGTAGTCGGCGCAGTCGTAGAGCTCCTGCGCGGAGGGCGGGATGAGGATGAGGCACGGCCCCTCGCCGCGCCAGAATCGTTCGAAGGCCCCCCTTCGCTCCTGGATCGCCACGCGCGTCTCCTGTCGAATCGTTCTCGTCGTCGTCGTCGTCCTCGTCCTCGATGTCTTCTGTGCGTCTCGCATGCCCGGCGGAGGGCCTAGCAGTCCGTGGCAGAAGTCCTTCGCAGACGAGTGCGAGGGATTCGGGCCGAGGTCAAGGCGCGAGATCGCAGGCGAATCGGTGGATTCGTCGAGATCTCGCAACGCGGAGATCGGCCCGAAGACCCGCACGCAGTCCGAACGGACTTCTGCCACGGGCTGCTAGTGTCGCCCCCGCGGCGCGCGGCTCGGCGGGAGCCTCGCCCTCCCGGCCCTCAGCGCTCCGGGGCCGCGCAGTCCACGTCGAAGCGGACGATGTAGAGCCGGCCCTTGGCGTGCTCCTGCGCGACGCCCCAGCGGATGCCCCGGCCGTAGGCGACATCGGCGAAAGCGTCGGGATCCAGGGGGCCGCAGCCCGTGTGGACGAACCTCAGCTTCGCCGCACGCCGCCAGCGCAGGCCGTCCGAGGACCACTGGACGGTGAAGCGCTCCGGCCCCGCGTTGTCCACGAGCGCCGCGATGCCCTCGCGATGGGGCCACAGACAGACCGTGTGGCCGCCGACGAGCGGGTTCTCCTTCACCTTGGCAAAAGGCCCCGTCGGCCCGTCGCCGATGGCGAGGCCCCATTCGGTGTCGCGAGGCTTGATCGTGTCGTGACCGCCCTTGTAGTAGAGCCAGCACTTGCCGCGGCGGACGATCAGGTGCGTGTCGTCCACGATCAGCGAGTCCCACGCGCCGCGTGTCGGGCTCAGGACGGGGTTCCCCTCGAACCGCCGCCACGGGCCGTCGGGCTTCTCGGCGACGGCAACGCCGATGTGGCGGAGCGTGCCGTCCGGGCCGCGTGACTTCCACGGCTTGGCCGCCGTCGTGCCGGTGTAGTAGAGGTAGTACTTCCCGCCGATCGCCGCGACGTAGGGCGTGATGACGCCGAAGCTGTCCCACGCGCCCTTGGGCCCCTTGCCCAGCGCCTCGCCGCGGTCCTCCCAGTGGATGCCGTCCTTCGACGTGGCGTAGAAGACGGTCGAGGCGTAGGGGTGGACGCCGTGCTTGCGCTGGGTGTACCAGACGTAGTAGCGGTCGCCGACCTTGAGGACGTTGCTGGGGTCCTGGCGGTCGAGCCTGGGATCGTGGCCGATGCCGTCGAGTTGGGTCACGCGGTAGTTCGGGGTCTTGAGCTCTGGCGGGACGCCGCCGGCGTCTGCGGCGGCGCCTAGGGTGAGTGCGGCGAGCAGGACGGCCATCATTCGGACTCCTTGCATCGGCCAGGGCTCCTCGCGCGGATGTGGGCGGAACGGCCTGGCGCTGATGGTAGCGGACCGTCGGCACGGTGGCAAGGCGGGAAGACGGTTGGGGGGGCGGACGGCGGGGTCAGATGCCTTCGGGGATGTCGCCGCTCTCGTAGCGTCCGATCTCGTCGCGGATGCGTGCGGCGCGCTCGTAGTCTTCGTCGGCGATGGCCTGGGCCTGCTCCTCACGGAGGCCGGCGAGCATCTCCTCGCGGGTGAGCGGGATGTTGTAGGCCTCGCGGAGCTGTGTCTTGAGGTCGCGGAGCGCGGCGATCTCCTGGCTCATGGCCACGAGGTCGGGCCGGCCGTGCCGCTCGTAGAAGGTGGTGATCTCGTCGATCCCTGCGTCGAGCTCGTGGAGTCCGTCGCGGAACGCGCCGCCCTGGCAGGCGAGGAGTGCCTGGGCTCGCGCGCGGTCCATGGTGACGAAGGGCCGCCACTTCTCGTGCTCGAGGATCAGCTCGGTGTCGTCGCAGTGGGTGGCAATGATGTCCATCAGCGCCAGATTGTGCTCGGCGTCGCGGTGGGCGCGCTCGTACTCGCCGAGGCGGAAGAAGAGGACTCGCCGCTGGTAGTAGTCCATCAGCTCCTCGGCGATCTCCTCGACCTCGCCACGCTTGAGGTCGAGACTGGCGTCGGGGCCGCGGCGGCGGTGGAGCTGCTCGATCTGATGGCGGTAGTAGTCGAGCAGAGAGGTGAATCCGTGGGGCCGGCGGCCGTCGGGCCGGCCCTCGTACTCCCACTGGAAGATCCCGCAGCGCGCGCGCACCTGCACCACCAGGCGCCCGTCCTCACCGCGGACGCAGCGCACGTTGTGATCCTCGTCGTGCGGATGATGAGGCCACTCCTCGAAGAGCGGCCTGAGATCCATCGTCACAGCCTTCTCACCTCTCTGCGGCGTCCCGCCGTGCACGCATGCTAGCGCAATTGAAGATGGCAGTCAACCCCCGCGCGCGGCTTGCGATCGGCAGGGGCGCGCACACCACCCTGGGTCGGTGTTCTGCCGACCCAACGCCGCGGCGACCGCAGGGCTGAGGGGGCAAAACCGCCCGATCTGAGGCCCCTCCGGGGCGCCAGATCTGCGGGCATGGATGTTGACGAACGGCAACATCGCCATGAGATGCGTATCTCTCGACAGGGCAGCGGGTTATGCCCCCACACCGCGGGGAGGGCACCAGGGGATGTTGACGGATGTCCACATGGCCAGACAGATCGGGAGGAGAACGGCGCAGCAGGCCAGCACCACACCAGAGAATGCTCCGACGTAAGTGCCAGCGTTCCTTGGGGTTACGCAGTTCGGGGGAACTCCGGCCATCGGGAGGCCCCGCCGGCATGAGATTTGCTGCTGGGTGAGAGTGTTTCAGATCAGGAAGGGCCGCTCACGGCGCGTGAGCGGGGCCGGCAGCCGAGCGACAGGTAAGAAGGGGCAACACAATGAGAAGCATCGTCTCGCGAAGGGCAGTCCTCACGGTCGCTATGGGCCTGCTGATCGCCTTGTCGGCCACCGGGGTGTCGCACGCAGTGCCGATGCCCTACAATGGCACGGACCTGCGCCTGTGGCTCCGCGCCGACGCGGGCCTGACGCTCGACACGGTGACCTACCCCGACCGCGTGCTCGGCTGGGCCGACCAGACGGGCATCGGCGGCAACGTGACGGGTGAGGACGGCGTCGGCCCGGGCGGCGCGCGTCCGCTCTGGGTCGCCGACGGCATCAACGGCCAGCCGGCGCTCTGGTTCGACACCACTGCGCGCCGCATCGACGGCCCCGCCGTCCTGCCTGCCGGCAACGGCGCGCGCACCATCTTCGTCGTCGCCAACTACACCAACCCCAACCCCGATGGCAACGGCGACCACAACCGCATCATCTTCGACCCCGCAGGACAGACCCCTTCCGCGCAGAACCCGACCGGCGCGCTCTTCCGCATCACCCCCGAGATCCGCGTCCGCTTCGGCAACGGGAACGTGAACTTCGGCAACCCCGTCGGCTCCGGCGCAGCCATCATCACCGCAGGCCTCCCCGCCGGCGGCACGCACATGGACACCGTGCTCTACAAGAACGGCACTCCGCTCTCTCACGGCTCGAGCAGCACGAACCCCATCAACACGACCACCGCAGGCTACCGCATGGGCACAGCCGGCTACAAGGGCTACATCGCAGAGGTCATGGTCTTCGAGGCACTGCTGCCTCAGGCCGAGATCGACAAGGTCGGCTCCTACCTCGCAGGCAAGTACGGCATCGCCCACAGCTTCGCAGGCGACGAGATCTACTGGGACAACAGCTCGACGGACGTGGTCAGCCCCGTCAGCCCGCCCTACCCTGGCGACAACCTCTGGATGACGCCCTCGAACTGGCGGGCCAACAACTCCGACCCCATGGACCAGTTCCCCAACGACACCCTCCCCGGCCCGACCGACCGGGTGAACATCAGCCTGCACGACGTGGCCGCCGATCCGCCGGCCCCCTGCAACGTCGAGGCGGGGGACGACCTGCTGGTCAACTCGGTGCGCGTCGGCGGCAACTTCGGCCTCGGAGTCGGGGGACATGGTGTGCTTAACATCAACGGCGGCACCCTGACGATCGCCGACAACGGCGGCGTGGGCGTCGGCGGACAGCTCGAGATCGCCGGCACAGGCAACCGCAACGGCGCCGTCAACCTCAACGGCGGCACCCTCAACGTCGAAGGCGACATCATCACGGGCGCCAACCCCGGCAGCGGCAAGAGCTCGCTGACGATCAACGGCGGCACCCTCAATATGGTGAACGACGGCAGCATCACGGTCGACTCGTTCACCATGGGGAATGTGGCCGACTCGGCGATGACGCATGGCGGCGACCTCACGGTCAGCGGCAAGATGCTGCTCGGCGCCCACAACGCCAACATCAAGGGCGACTACACACAGACCGGCGGCACGGTGTCCGTCGGCGACGAGTTCGCCGTCTCCGGCGGCGGCACCTACACAATTGACGCAGGGCGCCTCGAAGCCCTCGGTGGCAAGGACTTCCGCATCAGCCTCTCCAGGCCGGGCACCTTCACCCAGAACGGCGGCACCGTGGAGGTCACGCCCAACACTAACCGCTTCCTCGTCGGCGCCGGCGCGGTCGGCACCTACAACATGAACGGCGCCGGGGCACAACTGACGGTCCACGGCACCATCCTCATCGCCAACAACAACTCCGCGTCCGGCAGCACCTTCAACCAGAACGCCGGCACCGTCGCGATCGACGACAACCTCCAGTTCGGCCGCGCCGGCCTCACCCCCACCGGCACCTACAACCTCAAGGGCGGCACGCTGAGCATCGCCGGCGCCATCCTCGACGCCGGCGCCACCAGCAAGCTCAACATCAGCGGCGGCGCACTCGACATGGTCAACGACGGCGCCATCACCGTGGACAAGATGGACATCGGCAACGGCTCCAACGGCTCCCTCGCTCTCGACAGCGACCTCACCGTCAAGGGCCTCTGGCGCATCGGCATCGGCAGCCAGGGCACGATGACCCAGAGCGGCGGCCTCATCACCCACACGGCCAACGACTTCAACGTCGGCCAGACCGGCGGCCAGGGCGGCTTCTACGAGATGCAGGGCGGGACTCTGAACCCCAGCGGGAGCTTCTTCCGCGTCGGCGCCTCGGGCTACGGCGAGTTCAACCACGCCGCCGGCACCGTGACCGTGGACGCCAGCAACTTCCTCATCGGCGGCAACAACGTCGGCGTCTACAACCTCAGCGGCGCCGGCGCCACGCTCACCCGCGTCGGCGACGAGGTGCTCGGCAACAACACCCAGGCCAAGGGCACGATGAACCACTCCGCCGGCACCCACCATATCACCCGCGACCTCAAGATCGCCAACAACGCCAGCGCCAACAACTTCGGCAAGTACTTCATGACCGGCGGCTCCCTCGACGTGGACCGCCATCTGCGCAACGGCGCGGTCAACGGAGCCACTGGCACGTTCGGCGTCCTCGGCACCGGGCCGACCGCGATCAACATCGACGGCAACTTCACTCAGAACGACGTCTCGACTCTCCTGATCGGCCTCGGAGCCGTGTCGCCCCACGTCACACCGATCGACGTGGGCGGCATTGCCACCCTCGACGGTCTGCTCGAGGTCGCGCTGCTCGACGGCTTCCAGCCCAACTACGGCGACACCTTCGACGTCCTCACCGCGGCCGGCGGCGTGACCGCTGCCGATCTCGAGGTCGTCGGCCACCCGTTCTTCTACCACAGCATCGTGGACAACGGCACGACCCTCCAGGTCACCTACGTGCCCGAGCCGACCACAATGACCCTGCTCGTTCTCGGCGGCATCGGCCTGGCTGCCCGCCGCCGCCGTCGGTGAGGAGGGAGATCGTGCATCTGGCGACGAGCTGTAAGCAGCAGAGAAAGGGCGAAGCAATGAGAAGCACCGCCTGCCGAAGAGTAGTCCTCACGGTCGCCATGGCCGGGCTGATCGCCTTGTCCGCCAGCGGGGTGTCCCACGCGGTGCCCATGCCGCTGGACGCAGGGCTGGTCGTGTGGCTCAAGGCCGACGCGGCGCCAGGAATCTCCAACGGCCAGACCTTCGGCGGTACCTCTCCAACGACGGTGTGGCCCGATGTGTCGACCGGCACGATCGGCGACGGCATCGGCCAGGACGCCGCGCTGGCCAACGGCGGCCCCACGTACCGCACGGGGCAGCTCAACGGCCTGCCGGCCGTGGATTTCGGTGGCGGCGGCGCCTTCGCCTACTCCGGCCCCATCGGCATCGCCGGCCCCCAGGCGCCCTTCACCGCCATCGTCGTCGGCTCGACCCGCAAGACCGGCGAGCAGCGGCCTCTCCACATCGGGGCCGGCCCGGGCGGAGCCGGCGTCAGCATGGACGTCGGCACCGCGGGCTTCCGCTACAACAACGGCAACAACACGTTCACCGACGCGACCGAGAAGTTCCCCTCCGACGGGAGCTTCCACATCGGCGTCTGGACGATGAACGCCACAGACACCTACGGGACGTCCAGCTACTACCGCGATGGCGTCGCGGGCACGTCGAACGGCGCGACCAACGGCGGCAACACGACCAACATCAACGACACCGGCTACGTCGTCGGGCGGGGCATTCACCCGAGCTCAGGGAACCCGCACAAGTACCTGACGGGCCGGATCGCGGAGATCCTCGTCTACGACCGCGAGCTGACGGCGGCCGAGCTCAACCAGGTGGGCTACGCCCTCCAGGAGAAGTACGCCCTCGCCGGCGCCTACACGGCCCCGGCCCAGCTCATCTTCGACAACGGCGACCCCACCGACAACAACTGGATGCGGCCCGCCAACTGGGACCCCGACGCCGAGCCCACCGTCTACGACATCGCCTACGTCGGCAACGGCCTCACCGCCCGGATCGACCAGGCCGGCGAGGTGGCCGGCAGCGTCGTCGTCGGACACAACCAGGCCACGCTCGCAGGCAAGGGCACTCTCGACATCGACGCCGGCGACCTGCTTACCGGCGACCTCATCATCGGCCAGGGCAGCGCGAGCCACACCGGCACCGTCCTCCAGGACGGCGGCACGGTGACCGTCACGGGCAACATCCTCTTCGACGCCACCGGCGGCACGCAGAGCACCTATCGGCTCCGCGGCGGCACGCTCGACGTGGTCGGCGACATCAAGCACGCCAGCGCCTCACGCGGCCACTTCTACATCGACGGCGGCACCCTCGACCTCGGCGGCGACGTCAACATCCAGAGCTTCCGCACAGGCGACACGCTCGACGGCTCGTTCACCTTCACCTCGGGGCACACGCTCAACTGCACGGGCACCCTGCTCGTGGGCCGCACTGCCCTCGGCTCGCTCACGATCGACGACACGACCGCCACGACAGCCAACATGGACATCGGCGAGACAAGCGGCTCGGCCGGCAGCACCCTCACCCTCGACAACGGCGCGAGCCTGACCTGCAACACCTGGGCCGACCTCGGCCGCAACGGCACCGGCGCCGCGACCGTCAACATCCTCGGCGGCAGCGCCTACACGGTCAAGGGCGCACTCCACCTCGGCGAGAGCGGCAACGCACAGGGCACGATCAACCTCATCGACGGCTCCCTGACCGCCAACAACCACATCTACCTCGGCGGCGACGGCTCCAACGACATCAACACTCAGGGCACCCTGATCGTCGGAGACGGTACCACCACACCCACCCTGACCCAGACCGCCTCCAACCTCGAGGTAGGACGCGGCGGCACAGGCGTCTTCACCCTCGAAAGCGGCACCGTCAGCCACAGCGGCGGCAACTTCGTCATCGCCCAGTACGCCAACGCCGTCGGCACCGCCACCGTCAACAACGGCACTCTCACCATCGCCAACGACCTGAACATGAACGAAGGCACCGCCGTCTTCAACCAGAACGGCGGGACGGTGGACATCGGCCGCGACCTCCGGCTCGGCACCAAGAACCTCGCCGCCAGCACCGCGACCTACACCCTCGACGGCGGCACCCTCAACGTTGGCCGACGCATCCTCATCGGCGAGCAGGGCCACGGCGAGCTCAGCTACGTCGACGGCACCCTCACCGTCGGCGAGGTCCTCTACCTGGGCGGCGACACCAACGGCGCAAGCACCAATCGCCCCAACGCGGACGGCACGCTGAACCTCGGCTCCGCGACCACGGCGCCGACCCTCAACACGCACCAGTTCGAGGTCGGCCGACACGGGGCAGGCCAGGTCAACCACCTCAGCGGCGACCTCGTCGTCCACGACGCCAACCTCGTGATCTCCCAATACGTCAACTCCACCGGCACCTACAACCTCTACGACGGCACCATCGGCTTCGCCGGCACCACCGGCGAGCGCAGCATCAACTTCAACCGCGGCCGCGGCGTCTTCAATCAGTTCGGTGGCGTCGTCAACGCCGACTACGGCATCAAGATGGCCCAGAACGCCAACCAAGGCGACCACGAGTGGAACCTCCACGACGGCGTCGTCAACGTC
Source organism: uncultured Planctomycetota bacterium (assembly GCA_964506385.1). Taxonomy (GTDB): domain Bacteria; phylum Planctomycetota; class PUPC01; order DSUN01; family DSUN01; genus CAZDNN01. The sequence goes on along the minus strand of CAZDNN010000017.1, from coordinate 4,527 downwards.
ACCGGCGTCAACTTCGAGTTGGGGCGCGACGCCAAGGCCGTGTTCACCCAGTTCGGCGGCGAGGCCAACATCGCCCTTGCGGGGCCAGCCATCAACCTCGTCCTCGGCCAGAACGCCACCGGCGACGGCAGCTACATCCTCCACGATGGCTCGCTCAGACTCGGCAACCAACTCAACATCGCCAACCGCGGCAAGGGCACCTTCACCCAGGAAGGCGGCCTTGTGGACGTGGCGAAGGAACTCCAGATCGGCAACACCGAGAACCAGGCCAACACCGACGGCCTCTACGAGATGAAGGGCGGCACCCTGACCACCGGCGAGCAGCTCCGCGTCGGCCACCGCAACCGGGGCGTCTTCCACCAGACCGGCGGCACCGTGACCGTCGGCACCGGCCTCGTCGTCGGCAACGACAACTACGGAACCACCGACGGCACCTACATCCTCGACGGCGGCACCCTCAACATCACCAACAACCTCGCCATCGGCCATCGCGGCACGGGCACGTTCGACTTCATCAGGTCCGACGTGCCCGTGACCATGAACGCGACCCGCTGGATCTACGTCGGCGGCGAGGGCTCGACCAGTGCCGGCGCGGCGCCCAACTCGAACGGGACGTTCAACATCGGCGACGGCGTCAGCTCGCCGGTGCTCAACGCCCGCCAGTTCGAGGTCGGCCGCCACGGCGTCGGCGTCGTCAACCAGCGCAGCGGCACCGTGACCGTCCACGGCGACGACAACCTCGTGATCAGCCAATACGCCAACAGCGACGGCACATACAACATGATCGGGGGCGTCCTGGAGCTCGGCTCGGGCGCCCGGGGCAACATCAACTTCAACTACGGCACAGGCCTCTTCGTCCAGAGCGGGGGCCGCGTGGAGCTCAACGGCGGCGACGTCAACATCGCACGCTACAACGTCAGCGACTCCACCTACCGCCTCGAAGGCGGCACCCTCGACATGGGAGGCGGCGACATCGTGTTCGGCCTCGACGAGCCGAACGGCAACGGGACATTCACCTTCACCGGCGGCCGCCTCGAGAACCTGGGGGCCTTCCGAGGCCCCACACCCACGCTGCCCGACGCGTCGGGCAACGGCAACGACGGCGCCATCGCCATGCTCGCCCCGCGCATCTTCGGCGGCGCCCTCGAGTTCAACAACAGCAATGACCACGTAGACTTCGGCGACATCGCGGCCATGAGCAGCCAGGACGCCTTCACTGTCTCGATGTGGTTCCAGCGCGACGTTGATCGCAACGACGCGACCAACCACGGGATCGACAATATCCTCATCGCCAAGTCGCACAACGTCAACAACGACAACTTCGAGCTCGGCACCGACGGCAGCCAAGCCGAGGTCTACCTCGACAGCACCGGCGGCGCCGACGCCACGGCACGGTACGGGGTCGGCGTCCAGGACGACGTCTGGCACCACATCGTGCTCACCTACGACCCTGGACGCGCTACGGAGATGGAGCTCTATCTCGACGGCAGCCTCGTCGCCAGCGACGGTCGCTGGGGCGGCACCCTCGACCAGAGCGACGGCTCCCACCTCACCCTCGGCATGGCCAGGCCCGACAACCAGAAGTGGGGCGACTTCGACGGCCTGATGGACGACGTGGCCATCTGGAGCCGCGCCGTCACCCCCGGCGAGGTCGCGGCGCTCTACAACGGCGGCGCCGGCGCCCCGGCATCCAGCCTCGCCAACTTCAGCGACAGCATCGTCCTCTATACCCCGATGGACGCGCTGAACTACGCCGTGACCCTCGATCAGCAGGGCGGCGTCATCGCCCCTGGCGCGTCGGCGGGCGTCACCTCCATCCTCGGCGACTACGTCATGGGCGAGGCGGGCACCTACGAGGTCGAGCTCGGCGACACCTACATCTTCGACCCGGCCAATCTCCCAAGCCTCACCGACTTCATCTACGTCGGCGGCGACGCCACCCTCGACGGCATGCTCGACATCCTGAACCTCGGCGGCTTCGACCCCAAGTACGGCGACGTGTTCGACATCATGTACGCCGCCGGCACCATCGACGCGGCGGGCCTCGAGGTCGGCAGCGAGTTCGACCACTTCTTCCACATCTCGGTCTACGACTACGAGCTCGGCGGCCAGGTCCTCCGCCTGACCCACGTGCCCGAGCCGGCGACATTGACGCTGCTCGCCCTCGGCGGCCTCGGCCTCGTCGCCCGCCGCAAACGGCGCTGAGTTGACCGCCTGAAGGCGGGATGTCCGCATCCCGCGAGAATGGGCCACCCGTGGGGCACGGCTTCGGCCGTGCCCGTTCCCTTCCTTGACACCCTCAGCCGCCATCCGTAAGATCGGATCCCAGCGGTGGGGCGGATGCTCACCGCTTCTCTTTTCTACGCCTCACGAGCTGGAGACCTCCGCACCATGTCCGCTGCATCCCTCCCCGAGGAGATCTACGCCTGCATGCTCACCGGCGCGGGCATGGGCCGTTTCTGCGAGTACACCGGCCCCGCCACCGCCGCCGAGCTCGACGCGAGCGCCTGCCGCCCCCCGCGCGGCGCCTCCGACGAGCAGCTCGCCCAGTGGCACGCCTCCGACGACAAGTCCCTCGCCGCCTTCATCCGCATCTTCGCCCCCGAGGGCGCCCCGTCGCCCGACGCCGACCCGCGCGATCTCATCAGCTTCATGTCCCACGAGCTGATCGACGTCGCCCCCTTCGCCCCGTTCTTCCGCCCCCAGCGCATCCCCATGTACGAGCCAGCCGCCGGCGAGACCCTCTGCAAGGTCGAGGCCATCTGCCTGTGCTTCTCCGACTGCAAGGTGATCCATCAGGGGGGCAGCCACGTCCGCCTGTTTGGCCGCGATCTGGCGGCCGAGCCGAACATTCCGGGCCACGAGGCCTGCCTCCAGGTCGTCGCACTCGGCGAACGGACGGAGGAGCGCTACGGCGTGCACGTGGGCGAGCGCTACAGCATCCAGGCCGACATCTACGTTGACACGGTGAGTCACGCCTTCGGCTACTACCACCGCGGCGCGATGCAGCAGTACACGTGTCTGGCCGAGGAAGTGCTTGACAACGACCGGGGCAACTGCCTGATCCCGATCGACGCCGCGCGCCTGGGCGGCGGCGGGTTCGCGAAGCCGGATCTTGGCCGTGCCGAGGCCGCCCTCAGCGAGCCCTGGGGCTGCGTCGCCGCGAAGATCGACTACCGCAACACGCCCGCCCTGGGCGGCGTCGCCTGGGCCATCGGCGCCACCATGGACGACCTCGACAATCTACTGGACGTCCTCGAGTATGCCGACCGCCTGCTGCTCACCGGCGGCGACGCCCGCGAGCTGGCGCTGGAGATCGACGCCGAGGTCTTCGCCTACCCCGAGAAGGTCGCCCACGCGGTCGGCGATGAGGGCATAGACGACATCATCGTCTGCAAGGCGACCGTCGAGACCATCGAGATGGCGGCCGACCTGCTGGCCCCGCAAGGCGTGATGGTCCTGCCCCCGCTCCCCGAGGGAACCGACGCGCAGCTCGACATCGGCGCCATCCACTACCGCGGCCTCTACTTCATCACCCACACCGAGCCGACCCTGGCGAAGACCTACGCCAAGCGCCGCCGCACGAAGCTCAAGCCCGGCGGACGCGCCCTGTTCATCGGCGCAGGCGGCCCGATGGGCCAGATCTACCTCCAGACCGCCATCGACAGCCCCCAGCCGCCGAGCCTCATGCTCGTCACGGAGATCGACGACGTTCGTCTCGCCCACCTCGAGGAGCTCTTCGGGCCGCAGGCCCGCGCCAAGGGCATCGACATGCGGTTCGCCAACACTCTCCACACCGATCTCGCCGAGCTCATCGAGCCCCAGAGCATGGACGACATCGTCGGCCTGTGCCCCGTGTGGGCGCCCATCAAGGCCGCCGAGCGCTTCGTCGCCCCAGACGGCCTCATCAACGTCTTTGCCGGCATCAAGGTCGGCACCAAGGGCGCCGTGGACCTCGGCGTCCTCACCCGCGGCGTCACCATCATCGGGAACAGCGGCTCCGCGGTCGAGGATCTCCAGGGCGTCATCGAGGGCACCCTCCGCGGCGAGCTGCGGCCCAACACCTCCGTCGCCGTCATCGGCCCCATCGCCAGGGTCTGGGAGGCTATGCGCCAGGTCATGTACCGCGAGACGAGCGGCAAGATCTGCATCTTCCCCGAACTCGACATCCCCGACCTCATCCCGCTCGGCCGCCTCGCCGACCACTTCCCCACCGTCGCCGCCAAGCTCGACGACCACGGCTTCTGGACCCGCGAGGCCGAGGACGAGCTCTTCCGCGTCTGCCCCCGCGTCACGATGGAAGACGCGTAACGCGTGGCACGCCGCCAGACACATCGTCATGGTGTGCCCGGCTCACAGCCCCGCCGAGCGCGTTGACACGCGCGCACGCCCCGACTATGATGCCCCGGACACCACCACCAGGAGAATAGCCATGCGAGCATTGACCGCCGTAGCCCTCGCCGTGCTCTTCATCGCCGCCCCGTGCGCCGATGCCGCCGGGCTGGTCCGCGCCGAGCGGCCGGTTCT
>CAZDNN010000016.1:0-25902 GCA_964506385.1 uncultured Planctomycetota bacterium | reverse complement strand
ATAACTCGTCGTCCAGCAACGGCTTGGCCATGTGCGATCCTCCTGGAATAAGAGGGCTCCCACATGGTTAGTCGCCGAAATGCCGCCGAGCTTAACACTACAACGCTAGTTCGATTCGCCACAGAGGGCAACGACGGCCCAGTCTCAGGACAACAGGCACCGCGAGTTGTCTGGACCGCCCCGCCACAAGAGGCTGCCTCCTCTCGGGGGCCTTGCCCCCAGACCCCCAGGATTCATCGCTTTATGGCCGCTGGCACCCCCATGCTGCACAGATGGCTGAGATGCCGGAGGCCCCGATGCGGTGAATCCCAGGGGGTCTGGGGGACTCATTCTGAAACAGGCCCTTATGCAGAGGTCAATAGATGCCCTCGATGATGGCGATGCCAGAGTCCATGCCTGTTCCCTTCGTGGGCAGATGCCCGGCCGCCTGGCGTCCTTCCATCATAGATGGGCGCTGGCCCGAGTCAAGCTCGCCGCCGAGGCCGGCGAGCTGTTCGCCTCGACCGCAGGGCCGGCCAGGACGCTGGCCGATGCTCCCGAGTGGAAGCGGCTGGCCGCCACGTGGCGCGAGGCCGAGGAGGTCGCCTCGGGCAAGCGCGGCGCCTATCCATTCAACCGCAAGGGCAAGGCGAAGCTGCTCGCCGACCATCCTCGGCAACATCCGCGATACGACCTTCGGCGCGATGGCGGCCGGTGAGAGGATGCGGGAGTTCGTCGCGGCCCGTCCCGCCTTCTGCTCCGGCTGTGCGCTCGAAGACGAGTGCCTCGGCGGCTGCAAGGCCGCTGCCGAGGCGTGCACAGGCTGCGTCTCCGAGATGGACCCCTTCCTCGCCGCCTTCCACGACCAGGCCCGCAAGCCAGGCTGACGCTGTCCGGCCCTGGCTTTTGCATCGGTTGCGGCTTCTGGTAGAATCACCGCCCGACCCGCGACCGTGATGATGAAGGAGACGGCTCGATGGACGAGGTACGGATCGGCATCGTGGGATGTGGCGGCATGGGGAGCCACCACGCGCGGTACCTCATCAAGGGCGAAGTCCCCCGTGCCACGGTCACAGCCGTGGCCGACGTGGACCCCGCGCGGCTCGAGTGGGCAACGCAGAACCTGGGGGAGGGCATCCGGACGTTCGAGAGCGCCGAGGCGCTGCTCGACGCAGGCGTCTGCGACGCGGTCATCATCGCGACGCCGCACTACTTCCACCCGCCCGTCGCCGTTCAGGCTTTCGAGCGGGGCCTGCACGTGCTGAGCGAGAAGCCCGCGGGGGTCTACACCCGCCAGGTCCGCGAGATGAACGAGGCGGCGGCGGCCAGCGGCAAGGTCTTCGGCCTCATGTTCAACCAGCGGACGCGGCCGATCTACTGCAAGCTCAAGGAGCTGATCGACGCGGGCGAGCTGGGCACGCTGCGGCGGACCAACTGGATCGCCACCTCGTGGTTCCGCGCCCAGAGCTACTACGACTCGGGCGGCTGGCGCGCCACGTGGGCGGGGGAGGGGGGCGGCGTGCTGATCAACCAGTGCCCCCATAACCTCGACCTGTGGCAGTGGATTTGCGGGATGCCGAGCCGGGTGCGGGCCTTCTGCTTCTTCGGCAAGTACCACGACATCGAGGTCGATGACGACGTTACCGCCTACGTCGAGTACCCGAACGGCGCGACCGGCGTGTTCGTCACCGGCACGGGCGATGCGCCAGGGACCAACCGCCTGGAGGTCACGGGCGATCGGGGCAAGATCGTCGTCGAGGGCAACAGGGTGACGTTCTGGCGCAACCGGGTGCCCGCCGACGAGTTCTCCCGCACCTTTGCCGGCGGCTTCGGCCAGCCGGAGTGCTGGAAGGTGGAGGTGCCGGTGCGGGGTAGCGACGGCGGGCACGTCGAGGTCACGCGCAAGTGGGTCGGCGCCATCCTCGATGGCACGCCGCTCGTCGCCCCCGGTGAGGAGGGCATCCACAGCCTCCAGCTCTCGAACGCCATGCTCCTGTCGGCCTGGACCGATGGGTGGGTGGACATCCCGGTGGACGAGGATCTCTTCTATGAGAAGCTCCAGGAGAGGATCGGGACCTCGACCTACAAGAAGGCAACTGAGGGGAGGACGATGAGCGTGGACGGGACGTTCTGATCCATCCGCCGCGCCGTGCATGAAACACGCCCCGCCGGGCTGAGGATGCCCGGCGGGGCATGTCATGGGTTGCGCGCGGCGGCTACTTGTCGGCGGCGGGGGGTGGGGCGAACTGCATGCGCTCGCGATCTGTGTTGCCGCAATGGGGGCAGACGATCTGCCCGAGCATCTCCTCGTCGTCAACCCACTGGCCGCCCTTGACCTTGAAGTGCATGCCGTCCCCGATCGGGTTGCCATCGGGGCCTTTGGGGTTCTCGATGCCCGTGACGTCGAGGAAGCGCCAGGCCTCGAAGCGCTTGCCGCACTTCCCGCACGTGAAGATGACGGCCCGTATGGCGGCCTCCTTGCCGCACTTGGGGCAGACCTGGACGCCTCTGGCGTCGGGCGCTGCGAAGGTGTGGCCGCAGGCCTCGCAGACCCAGGTGCGCGGGGCGGTCATCTGGGCGGACGGCGTGGGGACAGGCTCCTCGTTGCGGCAACTGCACGACGGCAGGACGAGGGCAGCGAGGACCGCCCATGCCGCGACCACTCCACCGCGCCGCAAAGTCACCATCACATCGTCCTTTACACGGGGCACTTGACGTTCCTTCGGCCACGACGTATCATAGCATGTGGCGCGGGACCATTATGGGGCCGATATCTCTTGCTGTCAAGAGGGGCCGGAGGCAGTCACAATGCGCATTGAGAGGCCCCACTCGGGGCCCCGCGGCCCCCGCCGGGTCGGATTCACCCTCATCGAGCTGCTTGTGGTGGTGGCGGTCATCGCGATCCTGGCCGCGCTGACCATGCCAATGCTGCTCAAGGCCATGGGCCAGGGGCAGAGCGCCCGCTGCAAGAGCAACCTCCACCAGATCGGCGCAGCCGTGATGGGGTACATCCGCGACTATGACGGGCTGCTGCCCGCCTCCGACGACAGCGAGTCGCGGATCATCGATCAGGGGCAGTGGTGGCGGACGGCACAGGGCATGATGGTGCCGTACCTCACAGATTACTTCGTCTTCCAGTGTCCGTCGGACAGCGGGCTGGCCAGCGTGCTCGGCGGAGCGAGGTGGTGGTCCTACGGCTGGAACTCGAACTACTACAACACCTCGACCGGCTCCTGGCGGGGGATGTTCCACCGCAACATCAACTACGTGGAGAACCCCTCGGCGGCCATCACGTTCCTCGACCACGTTGAGGCCGACGGCGGGGTGGACGGCAACGGCGACCGGCCCTATCAGGACGCCGTGGTCAACAGCAAGACGGCACAGGGGATGAAGCGGCACAACGGCGGCTTCAACGCCCTGTTCCTCGACGGCCACGTAGATTACCTCAGGCCCGGCCCCGACACCAGCAAGGAGAACTTCGAGTGGGGGAACGTGCCGTAGCGCTTGACGCCAGGGACCGCCCGGCGTATGGTCCGGCGACGGAAGGTGCGGGGACGATTGAGAGGTGACGAGAGATGTTGCGACGCCGCGGCAGGGCCTTTACGCTGATCGAGCTGTTGGTTGTCATCGCCGTCATTGCCATCCTGGCGGCGCTTGTCATGCCCGCCGTGCTCAACGCCCTGGCGCAGAGCCAGAGCACCAACTGCAAGAGCAATCTCCACCAGATCGGCACCGCCTTCGCCAACTACCTCCAGTACTACACCGGGCTCATGCCCTCGCACGACGACGAGCCGGGCCTGAGCTTCGACGTATGGGGACAGAAGATGTGGTGGCGCTTCGCCCACGGCATGCTCGTGCCGTACATGAACGCGCACGGCGTGTTCCGCTGCCCCACCGATGCCAGCGTGAACACCGAGTTGGGCGCGAACAAGTGGTTCTCCTACACCTGGAACACCCGGCTCGGCGCATACTCCCACGGCGCCACCCAGCGGTTCAACCACAAGAACGCAACGGACATAAAGCTCCCCTCGAAGATGATCGACTTCCTCGACGGGGCCGAGGGCGACGGCGGCACCGACGGGAACGACGACCGTCCCTACATGATGGGTGGGCTCGCGTCGAGCTACGGCTTCCGCCGCCACAACGACGGCTTCAACGCCCTGTTCCTCGACGGCCACGTCCAGCACTACCCGATCGGCGACACCGACGACGAGAACTACGATCCCAACAAGCAGTAGCCTCCCCGCCTGCCCGCCCCGCCCCATATCCTCCCCTCGTGCGACGCCCGATTGTCGCCGCGCCTCGGCGCTGCTCTGGCTGGGCTTCGGTGGGGTGTGAGGCCGTCGGGGGGTCAGCGGACGGTGCCGACCCGGATATCCACTTCGGATCGGCGCTGGACCTTCTCGACGGCGCCGTCGCGGATCCAGACGATGCGGTCGGAGACGTCGAGCATCTTGTGGTCGTGTGTGGCGGTGATGACGGTGACGCCATCCTGCTTGCTGAGGCTGTGGAGGAGGTGGATGATCTCCTCGCCGGTGTGGAGGTCGAGGTTGCCGGTGGGCTCGTCGGCGAGGATGATGGCTGGCTCGTTGGCGAGGGCTCGGGCGATGGCGACGCGCTGCTGCTGGCCGCCGGAGAGCTCGTCGGGGCGATGGTCGAAGCGGTGGCCGAGGCCGACCCGCTCGAGCACCTGCCTGGCCCGCGCGACGGCCTCGTCGTAGCTCCTGCCGCTGAAGAGCAGCGGCATGCATACGTTGGCCACGGCGTCGTAGGCGGGCAGCAGGTTGTATGCCTGGAAGACGTAGCCGATGTGGTTGCCGCGGAAATAGGCGAGCTGGCGGCTCGTCAGGCGCGTCAGGTCGAGTCCCGCCACGTCCACCGACCCCGCCGTCGGACGGTCGAGCCCGCCGATCATGTTGAACAGGGTGCTCTTGCCGGAGCCGGACGGCCCCATGATGCTGAGGTACTCGCCGCGGTAGATGTCGAGCGCCACGTCCCGCAGCGCGTAGACCGTGGCGCCTCCGAGGCGGTACTCCTTGTTCAGGCCGCGAATTGCGATAAGGACGTCTTGGTCGCTCATGCCAACCTGCCGTGACGCCAAGGGGAGGGCGAGGCTCCTGCCGAGCCGAGTCGAGAACGAGGACGACGACGAGGACGAGGACGACCGGCTTGTGCGAGCGGCGAGGCCATGGCGAGTCTCTAGAACGGTAGCTGGATCACCGCCTTGCTGATGAAAGTGATGCCGATGCAGAGGGTGGCGAGGAGGCCCATCCCGCACATGAAGCCGGCTGAGACGACGGGGATGAACTGCCGCCACTTGACCCCGAGCCGCCGCTGGAAGTAGTAGCGGCCGATGAGGGCGCCGATGAACTGCGGGATGATCGCGTGGGGCAGGCTCTGCCCCAGCCCCCGCACCACACCGTAGAGCAGGAACACTGGGGTGCCGAGCGCGCTGAGCACGCCGAACATCATGCCGCCGAACAGGGTGCCGGCGCCCAGGAACTCCCAGCGGAAGGCCTGCTCGAACTGCGAGTAGTCGCCGAGGGTCGCCGAGTACATGATGCTCTGATTCAGCGCGTTCAGCTCCCACATGCGCTGCGCGTAGGGATAGACCGCCGAGGGGGCCTCGGCCAGGCCCCAGATGAAGTTCATGAAGAAGATCGAGCTGACGAGGATGATGGGGTAGAGGACGATCTTCGCCTTCCAGATGCTGGTGAACTTCGTGCCGGTGAGCTCGCACTGGCGGTAGAAGACGGTCATGCGCCCGTAGTTGGCGAAGGGGATGGGGAGGAACCAGACGGCGACGCCGTGGTAGCCGCTGAGGATGAGACTCGCCTCCCGGACCATGGGGATCTGGACGACCTGCCCCGCGATGCCCTCGAGCCGCGCGGTCACGTAGCTGATGAGCGGGGTGAAGAAGAAGCCGAGGATCACCAGCGCCGCCATCACCCCGCGGTGCCAGTTGATGAGGAACCCACAGACGAGGATGTAGATCGTCGTGACGAGGAAGTAGCATGCGATGATGAGCCACGGCCGGATGTCGCCCCGTCCGGGCGGCACGGCGGTCACGGCCTCCCGTTCGCCCCGCTTCGCCTCGCGCCGCGCCGCCGCCACCCGCCGGACCGTCATGATGATCCCAGCCGCCGCGATGGCCACGGCGATGCCGATCTGGAAGCTGAAGTAAAAATCCAGGTTGTTCTTGAACAGCGTCTGGACCGTGTCGTCGCCGGATCGCCAGGTGTGGAGGATCTCGGCGTGGTAGAGAATCGGGTTGACGACCATCGTCACGATGAGGCCGATGAAGCTCCCCACCATCGCCCAGAAGGGCAGCACCATCCCGATGATCACGTTCCCCAGGTTCCACGACATGCCCGTCGCCACGGCGGGCAGGTAGTGCTGGGTCGTGCCGGTGAAATCGGACCACGGGATGGGCAGGATCTGGACGGGGTTGCCCGTCAGTGCGCCGGTGATCGTCGGCAGGCCGAGGTAGACGAGCCCGAAGGCCAGGCCCAGTGCCCCGCCGATGGAGAAGACCCGCCACCGCCAGCTCTTCTGGCGCGGCCCCGACTGCGCCTCCTCCATGTCCTCCGCCACGGCCATGATCCCCTGGGCGCCGACAGGTGCCATCGGGAACGGCAGCTTCTCGATGTCGCTCGTCAGGCGGAACAGCCCGTAGCCCAGCACCATGCTCGATACCTGGCTGAAGAAGAAGCCAAAGATGAACAGCCCGAGCACCGGCAGCCAGTCCCAGTGGAGGAACGACCGGGTCGCGTAGGACGCGGACTCGGCAGCGGGCGCAAACCAGCTCGGCAGCTCGGAGGCGATGCCGGCCGCCATCGCCGCGTCGCTGCGGGCGTAGAACTGATTCCACAGCAGCCCCCGAAACGGCACGCCCACGGCCCACGCGGCCATGAGGTAGAGGACGAAGATCTCCGAGCGGTTCAGCGTCCGGTGCGCCCGCTTCGCCACCTCCACGAACAGGATGACCGTGACCCACTGTGCCGCCAGCCCGATCTGCTGGGTCCCGGCCAGCAGCCCCATGTAGATCGCTCCAGGCACCATCACCAGCGCCACGAACACCGCGCCCAGCAGCGAACTCCACGAGAACCCCTCCTGGAACGTGGAGGGGACCTCCATCAGGCCGCGGAACTCCTCGAGCTCTCTGTCTACACGCTTCGCCATGGTCAGCCTTGATCCCTTGCGACACCCTCGCCCCGATGCTCCAGCGTCGGGACGGGCGCGACGACGCTCCAGCGTCACTGGGCGGGGCATCCGCCCCCCGCGGCCACGCGACCCTGACCAGCCGCGGCCGCCGTCTCGGATCGCGCGTCACGCATCACGCCTCACGTCCTCTCCTCATCGTCTCCGTGTTCTCCGTGTCCCTGTGGTCCCGCTTCCGCTTCCTCGCCGAGGTAGGCGAGGGTGCGCTGGCGGTAGATCTCCATCGTCTCCTGGGGCAGGGCGCGCCAGATGAGGAACTGGCGGCGCAGGTCGTCGAGCAGCACCTTGTTGAGCCGCGCCCAGTCCCGCGGCTGCCCGGAGGTGCGGGTCAGCTTGATAGTCACCTCGTCGATGCCTGGGATCTCGCTCGGGGCGCTGCGCAGCTCGAAGGCCTGGGTCACCCCGAGGTCGAAGGGCGCCAGGGCGAGCACGGCGTGGAGGCCGAGGTGGCCGTCGGGCGCACGCACGAGACGGGCGTCGCGGGCCATGAAGGTGCCGAGGCCCGTGTCGCCGTAGTTGTCGAAGTGCTCCTTCAGGAAGCTCACGACCCCAGTGATGTCGTAGTCGGAGACGGTGAAGGGGAAGGCGATGTCGAGGACGTCGCCCTCGGGCGCCGGCAGGCGCCAGGTCCGCAGGATGCCCGGATTGGCGCTCCGCGATGCCTTCACCGCGGGGTAGATCGATGAGACGAGCACCGTGGCCATGACGATGAGGATCGTCACGATGGCGTTGCCCGACGAGTAGTTCATCTCCGGCACGCGGCCCACCACACCATACGTCGTGAGGACGGCGAGCACCTTCATCGACGCCTGCGCCAGCAGGTAGCCCGCCAGGCCCCCGAGCACCGAGTAGACCATCGCCTCGGCGAAGAACAGGCTCGCGACGTGCGGCGGCGCCAGGCCGAGGGAGCTGAAGGTGTAGATCTCCTTCTCGCGGTCCGCCACCGAGCCCAGCATCGTCCCGAAGATCACCAGCCCGCCCAGGAGAATGGGGAACACCAGGTCACCCGCACCGCTGGCCTGCACCAGGGTGCCGAGCACGTGGCGGTAGACGCCGTCGGCCCGCGTGGCGCTCACGGGCATGGGCAGCACGCGGGCCATGTCCTCGGCCACAGCGGTCGCCCCCTGCGCGTCCTTGGCGTAGAGCGTCATCGCGTGGAGGGCGGCGCCCATGAGCCGCGCATTGCGGCACGAGACCACCACCACCGAGTCGGTGGGCAGATAGGCCCACGTCTGCTGGCTCGCCGCCGCCAGCGCGTCCTCGCCGCCCGCCATCTGCCCGAGGACGCTCTGCATCTCCACGAAGTCCACCGGCAGCACACCGTTGCCGTCCATGTCCTTCGCCGCCGACACAGCGGAGGCGTCCAGGAGCGGGCCGACCCGCAGCGGGATGCCGCCGACGATCGCCGCGTCACCGGCCTTCAGCTCCAGGCTCTCGGCCACCGCCGTGGTCATGAGCACCGTGCGATCCCACTCCGCGTCGGCCGAGCCGAAGACCCGCGCCAGGTCGGGCCGGCGCGCCAGCTCCGCCGCGTCCATCCCCAGTATGCCGCGCAGCGCCACGGGCCGCGTGCCGTCCGCGCGCGTGACCAGCGGCCCCTGGTTCTGCGGCGTGCGGGGCGAGACCCAGTAGCGGCGGCACAGCGTGGCCCTGGAGCCCCAGCGGGCCGCCACCACGTCCAGGATCCCCTCGTCCACCGACGACCAGTTGACGTGATGCAGGAACACGCCGGCGTGGCCGGGCGACGGGCCGAGGAAGAGCTTGACGATGCCAGTCTTGGTGCCGAACGACGCGAAGCACAGGATGGTGAAGGTCAGCATGACGATGGTCGTCGCGGTGAGGGCGGTGCGGAGGGGGCGGCGGCGCATGGTCGAGATGCCCATGGCCATGGCGGCCATGACCGTGCTGAACCGCGAGACATCCGCCGCGTGCACCGTGCTCGTGAGGCCCTGGAGGACCTTCAGCTCATGCTCGAACTTCCGCATGATGATGACGATCACCAGCGACGACAGCACGATCACGGTGAACCCAAGGAAGATGATCGCCGGGGTCTTCGAGATGGCGAAGGCCGGGTGGGTGAAGTAGAGGATGACGAACGTCAGGGTGAAGAAGCCGGCGAACCAGGCGATCTGGCGGTAGATGTTCGTCGCGCCGATCAGCAGCCGCTCGAGGGCGAAGGCGAAGGGCACGCACAGGGCGAGCAGGACGAGCACGGCGCGGACCAGGTCGTTGAGGGTCTGGCGGGTGAGCTCGTAGACGGGCCGCTCGGCGAGGAAGGCGGAGGCGGCGAGGGCCTCGCGCTGCCCGACCGCGGGCGTCTCGCCGGCCTCGATCAGCAGGTCCTCGGCGCGGCCGTGAAGCTCCTCGACCGAGCTGTTCATGATGCCTCGCGAGCGCAGCACGTGCATCCGCGACTCGTTGAGCCGCCACAGGTCGGCCGCGGACCGCGCGGCGCTGCTCGGCGGCGACCAGGCGTCCTCCATCGAGTAGCCACGGCCCTCAGGGTCCCGCTTCGCGCCCCAGTCGTCGGGCCCCTCGCCGCCGTTAACCAGCCCGACGACGGCGCGGAGGCCGAAGAGCTTGACCCGCCGCACCCTCGGCTCGCAGTACCAGTAGGCCACGCCGTCGAGGGTCTGGGAGAACGAGCGGCTGTCGTCGAGGGGGCTGTTGCCCCTGGCGCGGAAGATCTCGGCTGGGAGGGGGCTGAGCTGGGGCGGGAGCACGGCGGCGCCGCCGCGGCTCGCCCGCGCCGCCAGCCGGGTCTGGACCGTGCGCGCCGAGGCGTTGACCGACGTGACGACCGTCGCGCCCCGCTCGTCGAACCCGGCGGCAAAGCCGCGCAGCGGCCGCAGGTCACGCCGCACCGGGCCGATGGTATACGAGCCGTTCTCGTTCGTGTGGCTCACCACGAAGTCGTCGAAGGCATAGATCTTCCGCGGGTTGTACCCGAGGTCGCGGTACGGCGCCTCGCCTTGGGGGCGGAGGCGCACCTGGACGATGGCCCCCTGTAGCGGGCGGTCGCCCATTTGACTGCCGGGGACGATCTCGATGACGGCCGGGCCGCGGGGACGGGTGCCTGCGGGGAACTCGGGGCCGATGTAGTACTTGTCCACCGTGATGGCCCGCCGCAACGACAGGCCCTCGCGGCTGGCGGCCGCGGCGAGCAGCGGCGCCAGCTCGGCTGCCTGCGCCTCGACCCGCGCGACGTCGAGCGCGGCCAGGGTGTCGTCGGGCGTGCCCTCGCGGGGCAGGCTTTCCTGGGACGTGGCGATGGCGAGGTTGTAGATGCCGAGCTTGCCCGCGACTTCGCCGCTGTGGACGAGTGAGGGGGCTGCCCAGAGCAGGCGCGGCGGGTCGAGGGTGCCGTCGGCCGAGGCCGTCTCGAAGTGCGCCGGCGCCTGCCCCGCCTCGCGGAGCGCCTCGAATGCCTTGAGGAACGTGCCCTGGATCTTCCCGTAGAGCCCCGGGTTGTCGTGGTAGGAGCGGAGGCTGGAGTCGCCGCCGATGACGAGGCCCCACCGTGGGGAGCCGTCGCCGAGCAGGAGCGAGACGTGGAGGCTGATCCAGCAGTCGCCGATGAGATCGAAGAGCGCGCGGTCGCTGTCCAGCGCGCGCTGCTCGGCCTCGAGCTCCTCGGCGCGACGCTCGACGATAGCGCGCACCTCGTCGAGCACCGTGTCCAGCTCGGCCCTCACGGCGGACGTGTCGGTCCCGCGCGCGAGGGCGCGCAGCAGGTCGTTCCACCGGTTTCGCTGCTCCTGCCACTGGTCGAGCTCCTTGAGGATGCGCCCGAGCTCGGCCGGGTCGTCCTCGAGGTCAATCTGCCGGCGGCGCAGCGTCGTCATGGCCGTCCGCACCTCGTCGGCGTGGCCGATGGCGCGCCGCTGGAGGCGGCTCACCAGCTCGCGCCGCACCGGCGAGAGCTGCATGAGCGGTGTCTTCCGGGCGAGCAGCTCCAGCATGAGCCGCAGACGGCGCAGCTCGCTGTCCACGCGCCGCAGCGCGCTAGCCCGTCCCTGCTCTTCGAGCGCCTTGCGCTGCGCCTGGACCTCGCTGAGACTGGCGCTCACGTCCCGCCGCACGTCGGCGGCCAGATCGGCGATTTCCTCCTGCGTCGCCGTCGTCTCCCCGTCGCGGTAAGCGGCCTCGGGCACGGAATCCCAGCGCGCCTTCTCGAGCTGCTTGCGGCCCATGCGCTCCTCGACGACCCAGGCGCGCGACGGGCCTGGCCTGTCCTCCGCCAGCTCCCGGCGCAACTCTCGGACCTCCTGCTCCGCTTGCCTCGCGCGGCTCATGGCCTTCCTGGTGAGGCGGCGGCGCAGGGCTCGTTCGGCGTCGGTCAGGCGCTCGAGTGGGTCGGGCCGCGCGACGAGGCCGGTGATCGTCTCGAGGAAGCGGCGTTCGTTGTCGAGGGATTCCTTGCGGGCCTTGAGCCCGACGGTCGCGTCGTCCTCTTCGAGTGCGCGGTAGAAGGCGCAGGCGCCGGCGTGGCCGCGGGCCTGGTTGTCGAGGAAGGCGATGAGGACGTGGCGGCGCGGGCGGTGCTCGCACAGGTGCTCGGCGAGGGCGAGGAGCGCCGCGCAGTTGGCCGCGCCGCGTGCGCCGGGCGACAGGCGCGGCACCTCGCCGAAGGTGTCGAGGTTCGCCGCGACGACGAGGAGTTCCTCCTCGTCCTGGAAGAACGTGGGCTCGGTGCCCTTGATGAAGGCGAAGACGTTGCGTCCAGTGGCGCCGCGCCATGGGACGGCGCTGTGGATGACGGCCTCGGCGCCCTCCGGCAGGTCGGCGCGCGGGCCGGGGTAGTAGAAGCGGGGGAGGTTGGCGTTGGCGGCGGAGTAGTGGGCGTGCCAGGCCTCGGCGGGGCCGTTGGCCACGAAGACGACGGCCTTTGCCCCGAGGCGGAAGGCGCGGATCCAGCCGCGGCGGCAGTTGTAGTCGAGCACCACGATGCAGCCGCGGGGCGAGCGCTCCCCGAAGTCCTCCGGCTTGCCCGCCCCCGCGTGGAGCAGCCTGCCGCGGATGCCCTCGGGCGGGGTGACCGGCGGCACGATCCCGTTCGGCCGCATCGGCAGGAGCTTCAGCTCCCTGCCGCCTGCCTCGACGACGCACCGGGTGACCTGTGTCTGCGCGCTCGCGAACTCCTGGACGAGCACGGCGTCGGCGCCGATCTCCCTGAGCCGCCCCTCGACATACTGCGCGGCGGCCCGGTATCCCGCCGTCCCGCTCAGCCGATGGGGCGCCCGCGTCAGCGCCTCGCAGTCGGCGGCGAATCGGCTCGGGGCAGCCAAGGCGGGGGAGGAGAGAGCAAGAGCAAGAGCAAGGGGAAGGGCGAGCGGGGAAGCAGAACGGACCCTGGGACCTGAGCTCCTGCCACTCGGACCTCGACACTCGAACCTTGCCACTCGGCTCACTCCTCGCCGGCGATGGAGCCGACCTCGATGTGGACCTCGTCGCGTCGGGCGATGCGCTCGATCTGGCCGTCGCGGATCCACATGAGGCGGTCACAGATGTCGAGCATCCTGTGGTCGTGGGTGGCGCAGATGATGGTGACGCCGCGGTCATCGTTCAGCCGTCGCAGGATGTCGAGGATCTCGCGGCCTGTACGTAGGTCGAGGTTGGCGGTGGGCTCGTCGCAGAGCAGGACGCTCGGCTCGTTGGCCATCGAGCGGGCAATGGCCACCCGCTGCTGCTGGCCGCCGGACATCTCGATGGGGCGGTGGAACCAGCGGTCGCCCAGCCCCACCAGCTCCAGCAGGTCCATCCCCCGCCGCCGCGCCAGGTCGGGCGTCACGCCGCCGAAGGCCATGGGCGTCGTGACGTTCTCCAGCGCCGTCATGTACTGGATGAGGTTGTACTCCTGGAAGATATAGCCGATCTTCCGGCAGCGCAGGAACGCCAGCTCGATGGCCGTGAGCTGCGCCACGTCCACCTCGTCGATGAACACCCTTCCGCTCGTCGGGCTGTCCAGGCCGCCGATCATGTTGAAGAAGGTCGTCTTGCCGGAGCCCGAGGGGCCCATGACGGAGATGAACTCGCCCTGGTAGATCTCCACGTCCACCCCGCGCAGCGCCTCGGTCACCACGCCCTTCATGACGTAGTGCTTCTTGAGGCCGACCGTGCGGATGATCACCCGGAGGTGATGTTGGCGGTCGTCAGGTCCCATTGGGCGGCTCGACCCTTCGGTAGATCGCGAAGCCCTCGGGTGCCGGGACGGGCTCGAAGGCATCGCTGCCCCTGATCGCGTCGTAGATCCTGTGTTGCTCCACCCCTCGCGAGTCCCTGGGATTAAACAGCCATCGCTCCTTCAGGTCAAGCACGACATAGGTCGCCGGCCGCCAGTGCTCGGGCTCAAGGCCGCCGGGGAACGGCAGGACGGCGCGATGGTGGGTGAAGCGCGTAGCGAGGAACAGGCTGGCTGAGACCACCGCGTCGCGCGGCACGAGCCGCACGGCCTCGGGGATCTGCCGGGCGTGCGGCGTCGCCACGTAGAGGTTGCGCCAGGACGCCGGTGACTTCGGGTCGTAGAAGCGGAAGGACAGGGGCGACTTCGAGTAGACGGCGTTCGTCCCCAGCGCGCACAGCAGCACGAAGGCGCTCGCCGCCGCCACCAGCCGCCCAGCCGCCGCCTCCCGCCCGTGGGCGAGCCGCCGCGCCAGCCGCCCGAGGTTCCGCACCCCATAGACCGTCGCGATGAGAACGAACGGCACGATGGGCGCATGGTAGTGGAACCACGGCATCCACATCGCCTCGCGGCTGCTCAGCAGGCACAGCCCGAGAGCCGGCAGCGCCATCGCCAGAGTCGCCGGGCTCAGCAGACACAAGAACCCGACGGGCAGGAACAGAATCTTGTAGAACTCCAGCTTCTGCGGCATCAGCAGCAGCCGCACTGTGCGGATGGGATGGAGGAACACGCCGGCCAGGATCCCGCCCCAGGAGTCGCCCAGGTGCGCGTAGTAGCTCATCGTGTGCGACGCCTCCCCGCCGCGAATCCCCCGCATGACGACGAACACCGAGACGGCGAACCACACCAGACCCACCCCCGCCCACGCCAGCCCGACGGCTCGCCGCTTGTGGAACACCGCGGCATAGAGGCCCACCATCACCAGGATCAGGCCGAACTCCTCCTTGCACGTCAGCGTCAGCGCCGCGAAGACCGAGAAGACGACGAGCCGCCCGCGCACCAGGTAGTAGAAGGCGGCCAGCAGCAACGGCACGGCGAACGTGATGGGGCGGAACGTGTTGTAGGCCCCGCCGCCTTCGAGGTTGAGCATCTGCATCGGCGTGTAGAGCAGGTAGGCCACGGCCAGCAGCGCCGCGCTCCACCGCTGCTTGAGCACGTGGACCCCCAGAGCGTAGACGGGGAGCGCCCCCGCCGCGAGCCCCACCGTCTGGCAGACCATCAGCGTCCGCAGATCCTGGTAGACGACGTAGACGGGCAGCAGGAAGAGGTGGACGAACTGGACGTGGCGGCCGAGGAACGTGTAGGGCCACTGGCTGCTCATCAGGAAGCGCCCGCGGAGGGTGTTCCAGAGCATCTCCTCGAAGTTCGCCGTGTCGATATACGTGATGTTGCCCGCGCGGTACTGGAGGATGCCCATCGTCGCGAAGGTCACCACGTAGAGCCCCATGGCGACCCACACGACGACGAGAGGCGTTCGCGGCCCCTTGCTCTGCTCCGCGTGGCCGTCAGCCATGGACCGTCCCCGCTCGCAACGCCGTTGCCTTTGCTGTCTTCAGGCCTGCATCATCTTCCCACGTCGCCCCACCGGAGTCAACCTGCGACGTGGCGCCGCCGGCCCAGCGGCAGGCCTGTGACCCGCCCGGGCCCTCGCGGCGCGGGGATGTTGCGATTCGGCAACATGGTAATCCATTGCGGCGTAAGGGATTACAGATTCCGCAGGTTTGCATGTTGCCGAAACGCAACACTGGCCATCAGCAGTGTAAGTGTCGTGTTAGCCAGTGGTTATAGTGGATCGTCTCCGCCGCGGCGGGGACAATGTTGACGATCGTCCACATGGGGAGGCCCACGCCGCACGATCCCCGGCGCTGGCCGCGCGTCGATGGCAATGGGCCACGCGTCCTAATCCACTGGCATGTATGGGCTTGTACCTCAGACCAGACTTGTCGCCGATATGGCGGCTCCGGTGGCATGCGCTTTGCATTGGTTCCAAGTGGCTGCGGTCCTTACAGGAGGTCTATTCACGATGAGACGCCTCAGTTGCTCGGCCGTGTGCCTGCTCGCCTGCTCGCTTCTTGCCGTCCAGGCCGCGGGCGCCGCACCGTTCGTGTTCTACCGCGGAGCCGACATCCCCGAGCTGGGCATCACGAACTACCAGGGGACGGCGGACGTGCGGCTGAACGACAACTACCGCAACGGCAACGGCGGGAACGATCAGCTCTTCGTGGGCGATAATGGCAACGACGCGGATAACCGCAGTCTGCTGCGCTTCGACATCTCGGCGCTCGGGGGCTTCGAGGCCGCCGGCGATGCGACGCTGCGGATGCGGGTGATGCAGGTGCAGGGCGCGCCGAATGCCGGCGACTTCTTCGACATCCATCGGATCGTGCCGGCCAATGCGGGTTGGGCCGAGGGCAACAACGGCTCGGTGACCCAGGCCGCGGCTGGCCTGGAGCCGAGCTGGGATCGCTTCTCGCAGACGCCTGCTCAGGCGTGGCGCGATGGGGCCGGCATTGACCTGCCCGGCGGCACCAGCCCCGCCGGCGGACTCGGGCAGCCGGGCGAGGGCTACGAGACCACGCCCATCGCGACGATCAACCGGGCCAGCTACGCCGTCGGCGACCTCATCAACGTTCCCATCCCCCGCGACGTCGTGCAGGCGATGATCGACGGCGACAGCTCGGGCTTCATCCTCCGCAAGCGCGACGAGACCGACACCGGCCGCATCGCCTTCAACAAGAAGGAGACGGGCAACGTCGCGCAGAGGCCCACCCTCACCGTCCACGCCGTGGACGCCAACCGGCCGCTCTACGCCGACCGTGTGCTCGCCGACGACCCGCTCCTCTACTACCGGCTCAACGAGGCGGCCGGTCCGGTCGCGGTCAACGCCGGCACGGCCGGGGCCGCCGCCAACGGGACCATCGTCGGGCCCCTGCCGCTCGGCCAGCCAGGCCCCAGGCCGGTCAGTGGGCACGACGGGTTCGAGATCGCCAACACCGCGCCTGATTTCAATGGTGGCGAGCGCGTGGACGTGCCGGCCGGGTTCCTGCCGACGGGCAACGCCGCGCGCACCATCGAGGGCTGGTTCAACGGCGGCGACAACAACCAGAGCTTCTTCCACTACGGCACAGGCTCGGGCAGCGACCCGGCAGGGCGGCGTGTGAGCGTCACGGCCAGCAACAGTCGCGTGGCGGTGGCCGTGTCGGGGCATAACTTCGGCGTCGGCGGACTCGGGCTCAAGGACGGCTGGCACCATCTCGCCGTCGTGCTGCCAGACGGCGCCACCCGGTCGAATGAGTGGCAGTTCTACGTTGACGGCGTGCTTCGGACGAACACGCAGGGATTCGCGGGCAGCCCCAAGACGGTGAATACCCGCGACAACCCGGCCTACATCGGCAACGACCGCAAGAACGGTCGCTACGCGGGCCTCATCGACGAGCTGGCCGTCTACAACAAGGCCCTCGGCGGCGCCGATGTCTTCTCCCACCACGCCGTGGCCATCGGCATGACCGGGGTCGAATCGGCGGTGGGCCAGATCAGCCCGATCGCCAGGCCGACCAGCATCGCCCAGAGCAACAACGCGGCCAACCCCACGAGCAGCGACAACATGGTCTTCTTCTTCCAGGAGGCTGAGGCCCTCGTGCTCCAGCAGGATCTGCCGCTGGACATCACGCGGCCTGGCGTCTACGGCGAAGACCCCGACAACGCTGCCAACTTCGGCGTCCACTCGAGCGAGGGCGTCCCCGGCGTCGTGCCCGCTGGCTCCATCATCAACAGCTACTACCTCCACTACGACAGCCTGACCTCCGGCCCCACCAACGACGGCTCCATCACCTTCGACGAGTTCCAGGAGATCCTCGGCATCATCGTCGAGACCGACACGCTGAAGGCCACCGACTTCATCGGCGGTCTCGGCAGTCTCCAAGGCCCGAGGCTCGCCCCCGGCGAGTCGTCGCCCGACATCTTGACGCTGGGCGACGACGGGCATACCATCAGCTTCAACCTGCTCAACGGCGGCAGCAACGTCGACCAGATCCGCATTGTCACCACCCTGGTGCCCGAGCCGGCGACCCTGTCGCTCCTGGCGTTCGGCGCGCTCGGGCTGCTCGCGCGCCGCCGTCGGCGATAGGCTGCCACCCATGTCCGCTCCACGGCGCCCTGGCTCTCCGGGGCGCCTTCCTATATGGCCCCAGGACTGTGCTTTGACTCCGACGCGCCGATGCGCTATCTTCCGCCCGTCGGGGAGTGACGTTCGGGAGAGAGCTCTTGGCGCTGGCGTCTGTTGCGGTCTTCGTCGTATCGTTCGTCGTGTCGCTGGCCGGGCTGCTGGTGCTCGAGCGGGGCCTGGCGGCGCGGCTTGGGCTTGTGGACAGGCCGGGCGGGCGGAAGCTCCACGCGGCGCCGACGCCGCTGGGCGGCGGCCTGGCCATCTGGCTTGGCGCGCTGGCGCCCATCGCCGGGGGCTACGCGCTTGCCCTCCTGAGCGCATCGAGCGCCGCGCCGGCGTGGGTTCCTGACTTCGTGCGGGTGCAGGCGCCACTGGTCGTCGCGCGGAGCCGGGAGCTGCTGGCGCTCCTGGCGGGCGGCACGGCCATCGTCGCGCTGGGGCTGGCGGACGACCGCTGGGACCTGTCGCCGCGCCTGCGGCTGGCCCTCCAGGCCGTGGTGGCCGTCGGCGTGTTTGCCGCGGCCCCCGGCCTGCGCATCACGGCCTTCCACGCCAGTCCCTTCATGTGGGGGGTCTTCACCGTCGTCTGGATCGTCGGCATTACGAACGCCTTCAACTTCCTCGACACGATGGACGGGCTGAGCAGCGGGGTGGCGCTCGTGGCGGCGGGGCTGCTGACGGCGGGCGCGCTGGTGACGGGGCAGTGGTTCGTGGCGTTGTTCCTGCTGGCCTTCGCGGGGGCGGCAGCGGCGTTCCTGACGCGGAACTTCCCGCCCGCGCGGGTGTTCGCGGGCAGCGCGGGCGCCTACCTCTTCGGCTTCGTGCTGGCCGTGAGCACCACGGCCTTCACCTTCTTCGGACCCGGCCGCGAGCCGTGGGCGGCCCTGGCGCCGCTGATCGTGCTCTCGGTGCCGATCTACGACACGGCCTCGGTGATGCTCATTCGCCTGCACGAGGGGCGGCCTCTGTGGGTCGGCGACCGCCGCCACCTGTCCCACCGCCTCGAAGCCATGGGCATGACCCGCCGCGAGGTCGTGATGGCCCACTACCTGCTCGCCTTCTGCGCCGGCTGCCCGGCCCTTCTCCTGCTCGACCTGGGCTACAAGACCACCCTCGTCGTGGCCGAGACCCTCGGAGTGCTGGCCCTGATGGCCATCATGGAGCTGGCTGGCGGGCGGACGCGACGCGGCGACGGGGGGTGACCGCCAGGCCATGTTCCAGCGATCCCTGCTCCGGGACACCGATGTCGAGCCGCTGGTCGAGCCGCTCGAGGCGGCGCTGCTGATGGCCGAGCACGCCAGCCGCCCAGGCCGCGCCTTCGCCTGGAACGTGCGGTGCATCGACTACCTCGTCGAGATGGGCGACATCCTGGGCAAGGCGAGTGCCGACGTCCGCGAGTTGCTCGCTGCCTATCGGAAGCCCGAGGTCGATCCCGGCGAACTCGCCCGCATGCGCCAAGTCGTGGCCCGGGCCCGCAGGGAGCTCGCCTAGGCGGAGCCTGTCGGAGAAGCGCACAGGGGGTTCTCTTGGCCTACACACACGCGACCATCCACTTCCTGAGCGGGACGGGGAACTCGTTTCGGGTGGCGACGTGGCTTGCCGAAGCAGTGCGGGAGGGCGGCGGCGAGGCGGAGCTGCGGCCCGTGCGGCCAGGGACTCCGCCCGATGACGGCGAGGCCGGCGCCCAGCGTCTCGTGGGGCTGGTGTTCCCCACTCACGGTTTCACGGCGCCGTGGCCGGTGCTGCGGCTGGCGTGGCGGCTGCCTCCGGGGCAGGGCACCCACGCGGTGGTGATGCCGACGCGTGCGGGGACGAAGCTCGGCCCGCTGTTCCTCCCTGGGCTGGAGGGTACGGCGGGCTACCTGGTCGCGCTGCTCCTGGCGCTCAGGGGCTACAGGGTGCGGGGCGTGATGGCGGTGGACATGCCGTCGAACTTCATGGTCGCGCACCCTGGCTTCTCGGAGGCGAGCGCGCGGGCCATCATCGCCCGGGCCGAGCCGAAGGTCCGTGCCTTCGCGGAAACCGTGCTGGCGGGGCGGCGGCGCTTCGCGGGCATCGTTCCGCTGCTGCTGGGCCTCGTGCTGCTGCCCGTGTCGCTGGCCTACGCGCTGCTGGGCCGCTTCTACCTGGCGAAGATGATGTTCGCGAGCACCCGCTGCACCGGCTGCGGGCAGTGCGCGCGGGCCTGTCCCTTCGGCGCGATCAGGATGATCGGCACGCGGACGCCGCGGCCCTACTGGACATTCTCGTGCGAGAGCTGCCTGCGGTGCCTGGCCTGGTGCCCGGAGCAGGCGGTCGAGTCGGGGCACTCGCTGGGCGTGCTCCTCTATTTCGTCACGACCATTCCTGTGTCGGCCTGGGCGCTGAACTGGCTGGCCGGCCGCCTCTCGCTGCCGGCCGCGGCCGGCGGGCTGGCGGCCCGGCTCGTTCTCCAGTATCCTTACATCCTGCTATCGCTGTTCGTCAGCTATCTCGTCTTCACGGTCCTGAGCCGGATCCCGCTGGTGAACCGGCTGTTCACGTGGACGACGCTGGTGCACTACTACCGCCGCTACCGCGAGCCGGACACGACGCTGGCCGATCTGGCCCCAGAGGAGACGCCGTGAGGCTGACGAAGGACGTGGCGAAGGAGCTGGCCTTTGAGGCGGCGCTGTTCGCATACGCGGTTGGCGCGATGGCGTGGTGCTG
Organism: uncultured Planctomycetota bacterium; assembly: GCA_964506385.1. Lineage (GTDB taxonomy): Bacteria > Planctomycetota > PUPC01 > DSUN01 > DSUN01 > CAZDNN01. The sequence continues at coordinate 5,668 of CAZDNN010000016.1, read as the reverse complement.
GTCAAGGGGATCGCCGACACGATGGGGAAGATGACGTCCGCCTGAGCCACGGGCGGCGGTGGGCACGAGACGAGCCGCCGGGCGAGATGCCCGGCGGCTCGTGGTGTTGGCGCGGCGTGTCGGGTCAGGCCTGGCGACGGCGGCGGCGGAGGAGCGCCAGGGCGCCGAGGCCGAGGAGAGCCATCGTGGCCGGCTCGGGGATGCCCGTGAGATGAATCGCCACGTCGTTGCCCTCGTACTGGTAACTGATCTGCCAGAAGTAGGCGCCGTTGCCATCGATGAAGCTGGCGCCCTCGGGCAGGGCCTCGGTCAGCCCGGTGAGGGGATTGACGTAGGAGAAGATGCCGTCGGCATAGGCCGTCGGGTCACCGATGTCCATCAGCACGGCCCAGTTACACACGTCGTCCTGCTGGAAGGTGCCGATGGGGGTGAAGAGGTCGAGGAGGGCATCGTTGAGAGTGGGGCTGTTGCCGTCGCCCTGGAAGGCGACCTGGTCGTGCTCCGTGCCGGGTGCGAAGCCGAGGATGTCCACGTCGAAGGTCGCGTCGGGCTCGAACGTCAGGTCGCCCTGCATAGTGAGCTTGCCCGGGCCGCCGTCGCCTGGCCCCAGCGTGCCGCCGAGCACGATGCCATTGTCCGCGATCACAGTGCCTTCGCCCGCCAGGTTGTAGAGCGAGGTGGGGAAGCCGCCGAGGGCGAAGCCGGTGACGTTGTCGAACACGGCCGTGCAGAGGGTGCCGTTGTTGTGTGCGGTGACCGCCATGCCGATGAAGGCATCGGAGGCCATGCTGAAGGTCTGGTTGCTGCCCCTCTGCGTCCACGTGCCCGGGACGCCGCCGACGTCGGGTGCCCAGTAGCCGCTGAATGTGTTGCCCACGCGGAGGATCCTGAGCCAGTAGTACTCGTCGGTGAAGCCGTTGGTGTGCTGGCTCGCCGAGCCGCCGCCGTCGGAGGTGCGCCGCTGGAAGGTGATGCGGTTCTGTCCGCTGGTGGGCGTGCGGGCGGTGAAGGCGTTCTTGCTGCCGCCGTCGAGGCCTTCGCGGATCATGAGGCCTGCCTTCGCCCAGGTATTCGTGTTCTCGGGGTTGCTGACGCGGGCGATCATCTCGCAGTCGCCGCTGACCGGCTGGAAGGCGAAGTGGAACTGGTCGGAGTTGCCCCAGATGTCGCCGCCGCCGCCCTCGATGGTGTACTCGCCGGGCGCGGTCTCGGAGAACGTGCCCGCCTGGCCGGGATTGCCGATATCGCGGTTGAGGATGGTGCCCTTGGTGTTACCGACGGTCAGCACGGTTCCCGGGCCGCCGACGATGACCGTGTCGGCGATCTGGTTGTTGATGGGGCCTTTGACACTGAACGCGCCGGTCGTGGCGGTGTAGATGCTGGAGTAGCCATCCGGGTCGCCGAGGGTCATCTGTCCGCCTTCGGCGATCGCGACGCTCGTGGTGCCGGTGTTGGCCGTTCCGCCGGTAACCAGCAGGCTGCCGACGATGCCGCCGCCACTGAAGTCCACATCGCCCTCGGTGACGTGCACGCCGCCGCTGCCGGACAAGGGGCCGGCGACGTCCAGCGTGCAGCCTTGCAGCGAGCGCGTGGTGAGGGTCGTGCCGGCGCCGAGGTTCAGGCCGTTGCCGGCGCTGCCGAGCGTGACGACCTGGCCGGGGACGCCGCCTCCGGCCGCGCACGCGGTCAGGATGCTGTCCTGTGTGACGGCCGTGGCGTTGTCGAATACTGCGGGGCCGGCGGTGCTCGAGAGCGCCAGCTCGCCGCCGCCCAGCTCGAGCGCGGCCGTGCCGAACGCCCCGGTGTCCACGCCGACCAGGCGGCCGCCCTGGGCGATGAAGGTGGCGCCGCCCAGATTGATGCCCGGCTTGTTGAGGATGAGGTCGGCGGAGCCGGCCTTGCTGATCTCGACGGTTTGGCCGTTACCGTCGAACGGCAGCACGTCGGTGAGGATGGTCGGCGTCTCGGTGATAAGGCCCACCTTGCCGGACGTGTCGGAATGGATGCTCGCCTGCTCGATGGTGAGCCCCGGCCCGCCTGTGATCACCAGGTCGCCGCTCTTGAGGATCAGCTCCCTGAGGTTCGCACCGACGTCGGTGATCAGCTCGAGGGTCGAGGTGGGCATCGTTGACCACAGGCCGGCCTGAGCGGCGTCGCCAGGCTTGATGACCCACTCGGCGCCGCCTGTGACGGCGTCGTTGCGGAAGGCGAAGTCGGCGCGGGATCCGCCGCCGCCCTCGCGATGGGTGAAGGCGATCAGGTAGTCGCCCGCGGCCAGGTTGTGTGTCTTCCAGCCGCCGTCCTCCCACGAGAGCTGCTCGCCGCGGTTCGAGCCGAGGCCGGGCGTGGAGGACTCGAAGATGCCGTCCTGGTCGAGGTCGAGCCAGATGCCGGCGCGGTCGTCGTCGCCTCGGTTGCGGAACCCCCAGTCGCCGGCATTGGCCGGATCGACGTGCAGGGTGGCGAGCCAGAGGTTGGAGTAGTTGTCGGTCTGGCCGATGGCGCCAGTGGCGATGAAGTCGTTGTCGTCGTTGAAGTCGAGGCCGCGGCCGCCCGGCCCGTCGGTGAGCAGGGCCTGACCGTAGAAGTTGGGGCCTGCGGTGGGGACGCCGCCGCCCATCATGCCGCCGTTGTTGTGCAGGTCGAGGGCGAGGCCGTCGTTGTTGATGTGGTAGCCGAAATGCCCCAACGCCTCGGCAGGCACATTGTCCACGGTCAGGGTGTTCTGGATGTCCAGCGCGCCGATGCCGCCGACTGCGCTCCAGATGCCGGCTTGGCTGGCGGCCGTGGGCTTGATGACCTCCTGTCCGCCCATGGTGGGTGATTTGACGAAGAAGTCCACATTCGACCCGCCGCCGCCCTCGCGGTGGGTGAAGGCCATCAGGTAGTCGCCTGGGGCGAGGGAGACGGTCTTGGTGCTGTTGTTCTCCCACCGAAGCTGCTCCCCACGATCGCTTCCAAGCCCGGTCGGGCTGGATTCGAACACGCCGTCCTGATCGAGGTCGAGCCAGATGCCGGCCCGATCGTCGCTCCGGTTCTGGCGGAACTCCCAGTCGCCCGCGTTGGCGGCGTCCACGTGCAGCGTGCCGACCCACAGGTTGCTATAGTTGTTCTGCTGGCTGATGGCGCCGGTGTTGGCGAATTCGGTGTCGTTGTCGAACTCCAGCCCGTTCCCGTCCGGCCCGTCGGTGAGGCGCGCGTGGCCGAAGTAGTCCGGGCCTGTGGTCGGGTCACCGCCGCCCATCATGCCGCCGTTGTTGTGCAGGTTGAGCATCTGGCCGTCGTTGTTTCGGTGGTAGCCGTAGTGATCCAGGGCGTTGCCGACGACGGCGTCGGGGTCATAGACGCCCTGGACGGCGAAGGTCCCGCCAGTGAGGACCACGGGGGCACCGCCGAGGGGGTCGCCGTCAGCGTAGTCGGCCACCAGCCGCCCGGCCTTGGCCTCGAACGTCACGTTCGCCATGCTGTCGGCCGGCGCCCTGTTCAGGATCAGGTCCGACGTGCCGGCCGCGACAAGCGTGGACGCCGCGCCGCCGGGGTTGGCCAGGCCGCTGACTGCCGTCAGGGTGGTGGGCAGCTCGGGCTTGTAGGTGCCTCTCCCGCCGGGGAGGATGGCCTGGGTGAAGGTGATCTCCGGCGTGTCGCCCCCGGTGATCAGGGACGCGCCGTCGTGGACGGTCACGTGGCCGAAGTCGGCGCCGCCGCCGGCGATGGCCGTGAGCCTCGAGTCGGGCGCCATCGCCGTGATATCCGTGGCCGTCATATCGATGGGCCCGGGGAGGTCGATCGTGGCCGCCGGTGCAAACGGTATCGGTGCCCAGATCCCGAACTGGTCAGTGGCCGTAGGCTTGATGATTTGCTGTGCACTCATGGTGGGCGACTTGACGAAGAAGTCCACGTTCGACCCGCCGCCGCCCTCGCGGTGGGTGAAGGCCATCAGGTAGTCGCCTGGGGTGAGGGGGACGGTCTCGGTGCCATCCCACTCCCAGCGAAGCTGCTCGCCACGATCGTTCCCAAGGCCGGACGAGCTGGACTGGAACGTGCCATCCTGGTTGAGGTCGAGCCAGATGCCGGTCCGGTCGTCGCTCCGGCCGTGGCGGAATTCCCAGTTGCCCGCGTTGTCCGCGTCGACGTGCAGCATGCCGACCCAGAGGTTGCTGTAGTTGTTGTCCTGGTTGACGGCGCCGGTGGCGCGGAATTCGGCGTCGTTGTCGAACTCCAGGCCGTTTCCGTCCGGTCCGTCGGTGAGGACGGCCTGGCCGTAGAAGTTGGGGCCGAGGGTCGGGTCGCCGCCGCCCATCATGCCGCCGTTGCCGTTGAGGTCGAGCGCGAGGTTGTCGTTGTTGATGTGGTAGCCGTAGTGGGCGATCGCGCCGACGGTGACGGGGGCGCCTTCGATCAGGAGCTCGCCGCCGTTGAGCACCACCTCGGGCGGGGTGCCGAGCTGGTTGGGGCCGATGCCTCGGAGCGTCCCGGCGTCCACCTGGTAGGTCGTGACGGGCGCGCTGATGCCGCTACCAAAGTTGTCCATCGTCAGGGTGCCCGGGCCGTCCTTGCCGAAGGTGGTGGCGGTGCCGCCGTCGGCGTAGGTGTCTATCGTCACGTTGTTCTCGGTCTCCAGGGTGCCGCTGCGCCCTGCGCCGCCGGCGATCGTGAGGCTCGTGAAGGTCATGTCGGAGCCACTGGTCGTCAGAGTCGAGTTGTTGTAGAAGGTGAGATCGCCGAACTGGGCAGGGGGGAAGAAGGTGTTGGCACTGACGCCGGAATCGGCCGTCACGTCGATGGGGGTGTCGGTGATGTCGATAGGGCCGCCGAGGTCTGCGGGGCCTGCCGACCACAGGCCGGCCTGGCCTGCCGCGCCGGGCTTGACGATCCATTCCGAGCCGCCGGTGGCGACGCTCTGCCGAATCGCGAAGTCGGCGCGCGAGCCGCCGCCGCCCTCGCGGTGGGTGAAGGCGACCAGGTAGTCGCCGGCGGCCAGATCGACCGCCTTCCAGCCGCCGTCCTCCCACGAGAGCTGCTCGCCGCGGTTCGAGCCGAGGCCGGGCGCGGTGGACTCGAAGACGCCGTCCTGGTCGAGGTCGAGCCAGATGCCGCCGCGGTCGTCGTCGCCGCGGTTGCGGAACTCCCAGGTGCCTGCGTTCGCGCCGCTGACGTGCAGCGTGCCCAGCCACAGGTTGCTGTAGTTGTCGTTCTGGTCGATGACCCAGCCATCGCCGCTCGGGTCGTCGAGGATGCTGGCGGGGACGGCGCGGAAGTCGGCGTCGTCGTTGAAGTCGAGCCCTCGGTTGCCGGGGCCGTCGGTCAGGAGGCCCCGACCCTCGAAGGCCGTGAACGTCGTCGGGTCGCCGCCGCCCATCATGCCGCCGTTGCCATCCAGGTCGAGGGCGAGGCCGTCGTTGTTGATGTGGTAGCCGTAGTGGTCGATGGCGTCGGGTATTGTGGCCACGGGCCCACCGGTGACGGAGAGGGTGCCGCCATTGAGGATCACCTTGGGCGCGTTGCCCACGGGGGTGGCGCCGAGGGCGCCGAGGGTCCCCGCGTCCACCTTGAACGTGGTGTTGGCAGCGCTGGCGGGGCTGATGCCGTCGAGGGCGAACTCGCCGCCGCCCTGCTTGATGACCGTGTTGGAGCCGCCTGGCTCGCTGTAGTTGGACGCGCTCGCCAC
>CAZDNN010000015.1:22641-26208 GCA_964506385.1 uncultured Planctomycetota bacterium | reverse complement strand
GGTTGGATGACTGGAAGAGCGGATACTGGATGCTGGATGCTGGGTGCTGGATACTCGATGCTGGATGCTGGATGCTGGATGCTCGCAAGCTCGTGCCGTCGCTCTTCCATCTGGCATCTGGCATCCAGGGTCTTCCTGTCCATGCATCCGCCCTTTCGTTCCTCCATCGCTGGACCTCGAGCATGACGATCAGCGGTGACTTCGACTTCATCCACGCCAAGGTCCACGGCCTGCGCGGCCGCCTGTACGAGCTCGACCGCCTCGCCGACCTCTGCCACCTCCGCACCATCGAGCAACTCTGGCACCGCCTCTACCCCGACCGCGAGGCCGGCACGCACCGCGAGCTCCAGCGCCGCCTGCTCGCCGGCCACATCGAGACGCTGCGCGGCATCCGCGAGCACCTCCCCGCCCAGTTCGAGCCCCTGTTCTCCTGGCTGATGCGGAGGTTCCAGGTCGAGAACATCAAGGTGCTGCTCCGCGCGTGGAAGGCCGGCGCGGCGCTCGACGAGGTGGCGCCGTTCCTCGCGCCCCTGCCCGACGACCTGGCGCTGGCGGCTGATGCCATGCTGAAGGCGAGGCACATGACCGACCTGCTGCTGGCCGTCCCTGAGCGGCGCCTGCGCCAGGCCGCTGAGGACAGCGTCCGCCACTTCCTGGAGACCGAGCAGACCTTCTTCCTCGAGACGGCCCTCGACGGCGCCTACTACCTCGGCCTGCTGGAGGAGCAGGCGCGCCTGCGCGGGGTCCACGCCAGCCACACCGAGCCGCTCGTCCGCCTCGAGGTCGCCGTCTACAACGTCCTGGCCCTCTTCCGCCTGAAGCTGAGCTACGGGCTGCCCTTCGAGGAGGCCCGCGGCTTCTTCGTCCCGGGTGCCCCGCGTGCGTTCCGCCTCGAGCGGCTCTACGACTACCCTGAGTTCGGCGACATGGTTCGCCTGGTCCCCCGCGAGATGCTGCCGCGGCAGCCTGCGGCCGCCGTGGACACGGTGGCGGATCTCGAGCGTGCCCTCTGGCAGCGCCTGCTCCAGGTCGCGAATCGCCAGTTCTACCGTTCCACCGGCGACATCGGCGCCGTGGTGGCATTCGCCACCATCAAGCGGGTCGAGCTCGCCAACCTCATCCGCGTGGTCGAGGGCCTGCGCTACGGCCTCGACGCCGCGGCCATCCGCGCCGGCCTCATCGAGGTGGCGCAGCCTGTGCCGAGATAGGAAGGGCTTCCGTGCCCCCATGCTGACGCCGGCCCAGATGAAGCAGGTCGGGTTGCTGGTCCTCGAGCGGGACCAGCGCGCCGTCGTCGAGGGGCTGGGCGGGCTCGGCATCATCCACTTCTCGGAGGCCACCGCTGCCGAGGGCGGCGAGCTGGTTTCGGTGTCGGCGCTTCAGAGCCAGCTCGGCCAGATCCACGACCTGCTGGCGCGGGTCGAGCGTCTGCGCGAGGCCCTCGACCTGCCCGAGGACGCCGAGCCCAAGGCCGTCCCGTTCACAAGCCTCGGGGAACTGGAGAGGGAGCTCGACGGCCTGGAGGCGGAGCTCGACGGCCTCGTCGGCCGGCGGCGGAAGCTCGAAGGGGACATCGAGGCCGAGTACCAGGCGCTCCGCGACATCGAGGCGTTCCGCCCCACCGAGGTCTCGGCCGAGGAGGTCCGGGGCCTTTCGTTCCTGCACTTCGCCCTCGGGCGCCTGCCCGCTGGCGAGGTGGCCGACGTCCGCGCGGAGGCGGGTGAGGACGCCGTGGTCCTGCCCTTCAAGACCCCGGACGGCACGCAGCGGCTGGTGGCGCTGACGCGCCGCGCGGGGCGCTTCCGCCTCGACACGGTGCTCGCGGAGCACGGCTTCGAGCCCGAGCAAATCCCCGAGAGCCACACGGAGGCCCCCTCGGAGGCGGCCGCCAGGAGCCAGCAGCGGCTGCTCGCGCTCGCCGAGCAGCAGGAGGCGCTCCGCGCGGAGGCGAAGGAGCTTGCCGGGGAGTACGGCGGGCGGCTCGCCGCCTGGCGCCAGCGTCTGCGCATCGACGAGCAGCTTCTCGCCGCCGAGGCATACTTCGGCCACACCGGCTCGACGTGCCTCATCACAGGCTACGTGCCCAGCGAGCAGGTAGATGCGCTGCGGCAGGCGGTCCTGCGGCTGACCGACGGCCGCGTGATCATCGAGGTCCGCGACCCTGAGCCCGACGACCCGGACATCCCGACCCTGATGAAGAACCCCAGGCTCATCCAGCCTTTCGAGCTGCTGGTCCAGGGCTACGGCCACCCGGGCTACCGCGAGATCGAGCCGACGGTGTTCGTCGCGGTGAGCTTCCTGCTCATGTTCGGCATCATGTTCGGCGACGTCGGGCACGGGGGCGTGCTGGCGCTCGTGGGGCTCGCCCTGGCGCGGCGGGGGAAGGCGAAGCGGGTGCGGCAGGTGGGACAGCTTCTGGCGATGGCCGGCGGGGCGGCGGTGCTGGTGGGGGTCGTCTTCGGCAGCGTGTTTGGCGCCGAGATCCTGCATCCGCCGCTCGGCGGCTGGTTCGAGCCGATGCACGGGCGGGACCTCGATCGGCTGCTGCTGGCGACGATCGCGATCGGCATCGTGGTGATCAGTCTCGGCGTGATCCTGAACATGGTGAACCGCATCAAGTCGCGGGACTACTTCGGCCTGGTGGTGGATCGCTTCGGGCTGGTCGGCTTCATCTTCTACTGGGGTGCGCTGGGGCTGGGGGTCCGCGCGGTGGTGACGGGCGCGGCGCCGGCGGCGTGGCAGGTCGGCCTGTTCGTCGCGTTGCCGCTGGTGGTGCTCTTCTTCCGCGAGCCGCTGCACTACCTGATGGCGCGCAGCGACAAGACCCGCCGCCCGACGCTCCTGGGCGGGGCGATCGAGGGGTTCGTTGACGTGCTGGAGACGCTGAGCGCGTACGTGGCGAACACCGTGTCTTTCGTGCGTGTCGGCGCCTTCGCGCTGGCGCACGCGGCGGTATGCCTGGCGATCTACGCCACCGAGGAGGCCGTGCGGGGCCTGTGGGGCGGCCCGGCGTGGAGCATCCTAGTCGTCGTCGGGGGCAATCTCTTCGTCATCGTCCTGGAGGGGCTGGTCGTGGGCATCCAGGCGATGCGTTTGCAATACTACGAGTTCTTTGGCAAGTTCTTCAAGGGCGAAGGCAGGGCCTACGAGCCCTTCAAGCTCTCATGAAGAGAAGCGAACTGCCCGCGGAACACGCGAAACGGCGCGAAAGAAGAAAGGCGAAGGAGAAGCCATGGAGGACAAGCTCCGCTGGACGATCATGCTGACGGCGGTGCTGGTGCTGGGCGTGGCGTGCGTGCTGGGGGTGGGCCTCAGTGCGGCGCTGGGCGCGGCGACGGCCGCGCCGGCCAAGACCCAGAAGGGCGAGCCGGGGGCGCTTCGTGCGCCCAGGACGGCGGCCGAGACGATCGGCATCTCGGCGAGCGTGGCCTTCACCACGGGCATGGCCTGCATCGCGGCGGCGTACGCCGTGGGCAAGGTCGGCGCCGCGGCGCTCGGAGCGGCGGCGGAGCGGCCCGAGCTGCTCGGCCGCTCGCTGCTCTTTGTCGGCCTCGCGGAAGGCATCGC
>CAZDNN010000015.1:0-22541 GCA_964506385.1 uncultured Planctomycetota bacterium | reverse complement strand
TGGATGGGTGGATGATTGGATGAGTGGAGAAGAGAGGACTGGCTGAAGGGCGGCCGCCACTGGCCCGCTTCTTCCTCCATCCATCCATTCATCCACACATCCACTCCGCCACTCGACTTCGCCTGGGGGTGTTCGTCCGTATGCGGTATCACGTGATCGGCGACGAGGACACGGTGCTGGGCTTCCGCTACGCCGGGATTCCGGGCGAGGTCGCGGAGACGGCGGAGGCGGCGCGCGAGGCGCTCGAGGCCTGCTGCCGCAGCCGCGACATCGGCACCGTGATCGTCACCGACATTGTGGCCGACCTGATCCGCGAGGAGGTCAACCAGGTCCGCTTCAACATGGCCCTGCCGCTGGTCGTCGAGGTGCCCGGCCCCGCCGGCCCGTCGGCCAAGCGGCGCGACCTGCTGGAGATGATCCGAGAGGCGGTCGGCATTCGGGTGTGAGGAGGGAACCGGGAGGGGATGGATGGAGGAATGGATGGGTGGATGGAAGAGCGGAAGAATGGAAGGGTGGAAGGGTGGAAGGAAAGACGCAGTCTTTGTCCAGCCATCCAATCATCCAACCATCCACGTCCGCTTGCTGAGTAGGGGTCCCAATGGCCGGTGAGGCCAGCGACAGTCCGACGCCCTCCGCCAGTGAGAAGGTCCTCGCCGACGAGATCCTGGCCGAGGCCGACGGCAAGGCGGAGCGCGCGCGTCAGCGCGGCGAGCGCGAGGCGAGGCAGATCGTCGCCCGGGCGCGCCAGCAGGCCCTCGAGGCCGCCGACCAGGTCCTGGCGACGGCGCGCGAGCGCGGCGAGCGTATCGCCGCGTCCATCCTCGCCAGCGTCGAGGCCGAGGCGCAGCGCGACCTGCTCGCCGCTCGCGAGGCCGAGCTGGACCGCCTGTTCGACGCGGCCCGCCAGCGCCTCGCCGACAAGGGCAGCTACAACTACCCGGCCGTCCTCGCCACCCTCGCCGCCCAGGCCATCGAGGCCATGGCCGCCGACGAGGTCATCATCGAGCTCTGCGAGCAAGACCGCGCGCTGGCCACCGACGCCTGGCTCGACGAGGTGCGCCGACGTGTGGGGCGTCCCGTGACTATCGACGTCTCGGCGAGCCACGCGCCCATCGACGGTGGCCTCATCGTCCGCTCCGCCGACGGCCGCCTGCTCTACGACAACTCCTTCCGTGCCCGGCTCGAACGCCTCAAGCCCGAGCTGCGGCGGCAACTCGCCGCTCGGCTGTTCACGGCAGACGCGGAGCGCGGAACGTCGGACGCCAAACGTGATGAGTGAAATGGCACAGCAAGGCACGATCACAAGAGTCAGCGGCCCGATCGTGCAGGCGAGGGGCCTGGGCGATGCGATGATGTATGAGGTCGTCGAGGTGGGGCCGCTGCGGCTGGTGGGCGAGGTGATCCGCATCGAGGGCGATCTCGCGACCATCCAGGTCTATGAGGACACCACGGGCGCGCGGCCCGGCGAGCCGGTGTTCCCCACGGGGTCGCTGCTCTCGCTGACGCTCGGGCCGGGCCTGATCGGCAACATCTACGACGGCATCCAGCGGCCCCTGCCCGCCATCGCCGACGAGAGCGGCGCCTTCATCAAGCGCGGCGAGAAAGCCACCCCGCTGCCCACGGACAAGTCCTGGCACTTCACACCAAGGGCCGAGGCCGGCCAGCCCGTCGAGCCGGGGCAGCTCATCGGCGTCGTGGCCGAGAGCCACACCGTCGAGCATCGGGTCCTGTGCCCGCCCGACTGCCGCGGGACACTCGCCGAGGTGAAGCCGGAGGGCGACTACACGGTCAACGAGGTCGTTGCCATCGTCCGCGCCGACGGCGAGGCCCGCGAGCTGACCCTCTGCCAGCGCTGGCCGGTCCGCACGCCGCGGCCCTACGCCCTGCGCCAGCCGCCCCACGCGCCGCTGGTCACCGGCCAGCGGGTCATCGACACCTTCTTCCCCATCGGCCGCGGCGGCGCGGCGGCCATCCCCGGCGGCTTCGGCACGGGCAAGACGATGACCCAACACGCGCTCGCGAAGTGGAGCGACGCCGACATCATCGTCTACGTCGGCTGCGGCGAGCGGGGGAACGAGATGACCGACGTGCTCACCGAGTTCCCCAAGCTCGTCGATCCCCGCACCGGGCACCCGCTGATGGAGCGGACGGTGCTGATCGCCAACACGTCGAACATGCCGGTGGCGGCGCGCGAGGTGAGCATCTACACGGGCATCACCATCGCCGAGTACTACCGCGACATGGGCTACGCGGTGGCGGTGATGGCGGACTCGACGAGCCGCTGGGCCGAGGCGCTCCGCGAGATGGCGGCCCGCCTCGAGGAGATGCCCGCCGAGGAGGGCTTCCCCGCGTACCTGCCGAGCCGCCTCGCCCAGTTCTACGAGCGCGGCGGCGCCGTCGAGACCCTGAGCGGCGGCGAGGGCTCCATCAGCATCATCGGCGCCGTCTCGCCCCCCGGCGGCGACTTCTCCGAGCCGGTGACCCAGCACACCCGCCGCTTCATCCGCTGCTTCTGGGCGCTCGACACCACCCTCGCCAACGCCCGCCACTACCCCGCCATCCACTGGCTCCGCAGCTACAGCGAGTACGTCGAGGACGTGGCGGACTGGTGGAAGGAGGTCGAGCCCGAGTGGCCGGCCCTCCGCCAGAAGCTCATCGACATCCTCCAGCAGGAGGACAAGCTCCAGCAGATCGTCAAGCTCGTCGGCCCCGATGTCCTGCCCGACAGCCACCGCCTCGTGCTCCTGGTCGCCGAGATGATCAAGAACGGGTTCCTCCAGCAGAATGCCTTCGACGAGGTGGACATGTACAGCACGCCGGCGAAGCAGGCGGCGCTGCTGCGGCTGCTCGCGGAGTTCCACGACCGTGCGGATCGCCTCATCGGCAAGGGCGCGCCGCTCGTGCGCATCCGCGAGCTGAGCTGCATCAACGACATCGTCCGCGCCCGCTCGACCGTGCCGAACGACGCGCCCGAGCGGCTGGCCGCCATCCACGACACGATGCGGCAGCAGTTCGATGAGCTCGAGAGGAGCTATCCGTGATTGCCGACTTGTGGAAAGGGCTCGGCTGATGCCGGTGCAGGACCGCGGCCTCGAGTACGTGGGCCTCGCCGAGATCGACGGCCCCCTGATCTTCGTGGACGCCGTCCGCGACGTGGGCTATGGCGAGGTGGTCGAGGTCCGCGACCGCGCCGGCCGCATCCGACTGGGCACCGTGCTGGAGGTCTCCGAGCGCCGAGCCATCGTCCAGGTGCTCGAGGGGACCGAGGGCCTCGCCGCCAGCGGCAGCCGCGTGCGCTTCCTCGGCAAGCCGCTCATGCTGCCCGTCTCGCGCGACATGCTCGGCCGGGTGTTCGACGGCCTCGGCCGGCCCATCGACGGCGGGCCGCCGCCCCTGAGCGGCGACGGGCGCGACATCAACGGCGAGCCGATCAACCCCTATTCCCGCGCCTACCCCCGCGACTTCATCCAGACCGGCGTGAGCGCCATCGACGGAATGAACGCGCTGGTCCGCGGCCAGAAGCTGCCCATCTTCAGCGGCAACGGCATGCCCCACGACCGCCTGGCCGCGCAGATCACCCGACAGGCGACGCTGCCGGGGGAGGACGTGGAGTTCGTGATCGTCTTCGGCGCCATGGGCGTCAAGCACGACGTGGCGCACTACTTCCAGCGCAGCTTCGAGCAGAGCGGCGTGCTCCAGAACGTCGCGCTGTTCCTCAGCCTGGCGAGCGCGCCGTCCATCGAGCGGCTGCTCACACCGCGCGCGGCGCTCACGCTGGCCGAGCACCTCGCCTTCGACTGCGGCCTCCACGTGCTCGTGCTCCTCACCGACATGACCAACTACTGCGAGAGTCTCCGCGAGATCGGCACGGCCCGCGGCGAGATCCCCGCCCGCAAGGGCTACCCCGGCTACCTCTACAGCGACCTGGCGTCGATCTATGAACGCGCCGGCCGCATCCAGGGCTCCGACGGCTCCATCACCCAGATGGCCATCCTCACCATGCCGAGCGACGACATCTCGCACCCCGTGCCCGACCTCACGGGCTACATCACCGAGGGGCAGATCGTCTTCGAGCGCGCCCTCTTCCAGCGCGGCGTCTACCCGCCCATCGCGGGCCTGCCGTCGCTCTCGCGGCTGATGAAGGATGGCATCGGCGAGGGGCGCACCCGCGAGGACCACCGCGAGCTCGCGAGCCAGCTCTTTGCGGCCTACAGCCACGTCAAGCAGGTCCGCGGCCTCGCCGCCGTCATCGGCGAGGAGGAGCTCGGCGAGCTCGACAAGCAGTACATGGCCTTCGGCAACGCCTTCGAGCAGCGCTTCCTCAAGCAGAGCGAGGACGACAACCGCTCCATCGCGCAGACCCTCGACCTCGGCTGGGAAGTCCTCAGCATCCTGCCCCGCGACGAGCTCTACCGGATCAGCGAGGAGCTGCTCGACCGCTACTACGGCAGCCGCCACGAGGCCGAGGTCGTCGAGCGCGTCTCCACCGAGGCCCCCGAGCCCGAGGAAGACGACGGAGGCGGGGCGGAGGCCCTCGAGCGCACCGTCGTCGACGAAGCAACCGAAGCCGTTGACGACGAAGAGGCCGACGATGAGCCGCCGTCGCGCCCCGGCGGCGGCCGCGACTACGAATCGGAGATCGAGAGACTGTGAGCGAGGGAGAGTGGATGATTGGATGGGTGGATGAGTGGATGAGTGGATGGGTGGATGGGTGGATGAATGGAGGAGCGGATACTGGATGCCGGATACTAGATAGCGGATGCTCGCGAGGGTGCGGCGTCGCTCCGCCATCCAGCATCCAGTATCCAGCATCAAGCATCCAGTATCCAGCATCAAGCACCCAGTATCCAGCATCCAGCATCCAGTATCCAGCATCAAGCATCTTCCCATCTATCCACCCATCCATTCATCCACCCATCCACCCTCCCTTCGCCTGAGGAGTCTCCCCTCGTGGCCAAGCTGGAGATGCCGCCGACGAAGTCGAACCTGCTGGGGCTCCAGGACAGCCTGGAGTTCGCGCAGGAGGGCTTCGACCTGCTGGAGCAGAAGCGGCAGATCCTCATCTTCGAGCTCATGAGCCGGCTGGAGGCGGCCAAGCGCGCGCAACAGCAGGTGGATGAGGCGCTCGCCGCCGCCTTCGCCGCCCTGCGCGAGGACGCCCTGCGCTCGGGCTCCGACGCCCTCTACCGAGAGAGCCTCGGCATCGTCCGCGACCACCAGCTCGAAATCCGCTCCCGCTCCGTCATGGGCATCGACGTGCCCACCATCGACGCGACCCACGAGACCCCGCGGCCAGAGTTCAGCCCAGGCTCCGGCAGCGTGCTCAGCGACGAGGTGATGCGCCGCTTCACAGGGGCGCTCGACGCCATCGCGGAGCTGGCGGAAATCGAGAATGCCGTCGTCCGCCTCGCCAGCGAGGTGCGGCGCACCCAGCGGCGGGTCAACGCCCTCGAGAAGGTCTTCATCCCCGACTACCAAGACACGATAGGCTACATCGAGGGCGTGCTCGAGGAGCGCGAGCGCGAGCAGTTCGTCATCATGAAGATGGCGAAGGCCAAGAGAAGGGGCGAGTAACAAGGTTCGAGGGGCGAGTGGTTGCGCGGGCGATGACGCCGCGCTAGACTTGGGGCCGTGGCCTGTGGCCGCGAGAGCTTGAGGGAATGGCGATGGCAAGGGGTCCGTTCCGGCACATCCTGACGCTGGTGGACGGCACCGAGGCCTCGATGAAGGCGGCGAAGTACGCCATCGAGCTCGCCAAGGCCTGCCGCGCCAAGCTCACGGGCGTGGGCATCGTGGACACGGCGACCCTCAAGCACCTGCTGAGCACCCAGATCATGGTCGCAGCGGAGATGGAGGAGTACGAGCACGAGCTCGAGGAGAGCGCCCGCGGCCACCTCGCCTACTTCATCGGCCTCGCCCGCGAGGCGGGGGTGAGCGCCGAGACCGTCCTCATCAAGGGCTCGACCCACAGCGCCATGCTCGCCGAACAGAAGGCCAGCGGCGCCGACCTGCTCGTCATCGGCGCCTTCCGCTGGACACTCGCCCACCGCGACCAGCGTGCCCGCGAGCGCCAGCTCCTCCTCGACGAGGCCCCCTGCCCCGTCCTCGTCGTCCGGTGACTCTCCCCCGCATCCCCTTGATCCCCCGACAGCCGCGCAGTATACTCGGACCCGTCGAGATGGGCTCGACGCGGAGGACACCCCATGCGACCCCGCCCCCTTGCCGCCGCGGCGCTCGCCGCGGCCCTGACGGCCCAGGCCTGCCTGGGCGCCGGCATCCGCTGGTTCGACACCTACGAGGAGGCCGAGGGGCTCGCGAAGGACACGGGCCGGCCCCTCGTCGCCGTGGTCGTCCAGAAGGGGAAGGTGAACGACCTCAAGAAGACGTTCCTCAAGCCCAAGCTCCTGCGCTTCGGTCGCGTCTTCCTCTTCTGCTACGAAGAGGTCGAGATCGTCAACAACACCATCCGCTCGCGGCTCCTCGCCAAGTTCCGCTTCCAGGGCCAGCTCCGCCTGCCTTACTTCTTCTTCGCCGATGCCACGGGCAAGGTGCTCGGCCAGACGCAGGACGGCTCGCCCGGCAACCTCAACGACATGCTGCTGATCGCCTACAAGAAGCACGGCCCCGTGGCGGACCCCAAGACGCTGAAGACCGCGCTCGCGAAGCTCAAGCGGGCCGATGAGCTGTACGAATCGGGCAAGTACGGCCCGGCCGCCAGCCTGTACCGCCAGGTGGCCGAGCTCAAGGCGAAGGCCCCGCCCGTCGAGGCCGCGAAGGGGAAGCTCGCGGAGATCGAGCAACTGGCCACGCAGCGCCTCGCCGATGCCCGCGCCGACCTCGAAGCCAAGTCCTACGCCAAGGCCATCGACCGTCTGTCCGAGCTGGCCGCCGACTTCGGCGCCCTCGAGGCCGGCCAGGCGGCCCGCAAGGAGCTGGCCCGCCTGCGCACCGTGCCCGAGGCCAAGGAGGCCCTCGCGGCCGCCGCCGACCGCCGCGCCAGCAAGGGCACCGACGACAGCGGCGCGACCGTGAGCGTCGTCGCCCTCGACGAAGCGGACTGGAAGCTCGACGGCTTCACCGACGAGGAGCTCGACGCTCTGGACGCCATGGCCCCCGGCGCCGAGCCGGCCGAGGCGAAGCCAGCGGCCGCCAAGAGCGACGCCGTGGCCCGCAAGTGCCGCCGCCTCATCGGCCTCGCCCGCAACTGGATCGCCAACAAGCAGCCCGACAAGGCCCGACGCTACCTCCAGCAGGTCATCGACCAGCACCCCGACACCCTCTACGCCGACCAGGCGAGAGCCCTGCTGGAGGGGATGAAGTAGCCGCCACCCCGCCCTGCATCTCCTCACCTGGCCTCCGGCGACGACGCGAAGGCCAGGCGCCTCGTGCAGCTTGCCCACAGCTACCTGGCCAACCACGTGCCAGCTCGGGCGCGCCGGGAATCCGGTTGACAACGCGGTCACAATCGCGTACTCTAATGATGCGCAAGAAGCGCAAGGCAGAAGGAGGACGCGACGTGAAGTTCATCACGATCCGAGACCTGCGCAGCAACACGGCACAACTCCGCAGAGACCTCGAGGCGGAGCGTGAGGTCGTGGTGACGGCGAACGGACGGCCCTTCGCCGTGATGACCCACGTGGAGCCGGACGGGGTGGAAGAGGAAATCCGTGCCATCCGTCGCGCCCGGGCTCGCGCCGCCCTCAGCCGCATTCGGGCGAAGGCGAGGAAGGACGGCCTGGACCGTCTGACGATGGACGAGATCGATGCCATCATCGCGGAGGCACGGCGCGAGAGGCGGAAGCCGACGTGAAGGTCGTGCTGGACACCAACGTGATCGTGTCAGCCGTGATGACGGCGCAGGGCGTGTGCAGCCAGATTCTCGACCTGCTGGCCGACGGAGCGTTCGCGGTCTGCGCCGACGACAGGCTCCTCGATGAGTACGACACCGTGCTGCATCGCCCCGCACTCCGGATCGTCGCCGAGGATGCGGACATCGTGCTGGACCTCATCCGCTCGGCGGTGGAGATCGCTGCCGCCTTCCCTCTTCCCGTCGAGCTTCCCCACCCCGCCGACTTGCCCTTCCTGGAGGTCGCCGCGGCGGCCGGCGCCGTCCTGGTGACGGGCAACCTGCGCCATTACCCGAGAAGGGCGCGGGCCGGGGTGACCGTCGTGACTCCTCGGGAATTCCTCGACCTCCTGCGACGGTCGGCATGACGCCTGCTGACCAGGCTCGGCTCGGCCTCCCCCCAATCGCGTGCGGCGTCCCTCTCTCGGCCGGCCATTGGCACGGGCGGGGAAACCGGGTATGATCGGGGCGGCGGGCCGTCGACGGCCCGGCTTTGCGGGCGCGTGAGGTCGCGATGCCACCTGGCTTGCTGGCACAGCTTGGGACCCTGGCAGTGCTGCTGGCGCTGTCGGCGTTCTTCTCGGGGTCGGAGACCGCGCTGTTCTCGCTCAAGCGGGTGCAGGTGGCGCGGCTGCGGGAGCGTGGGGGCAGGACCGGGCGCGCGGTGGCCGGCCTGCTCGGCCGGCCGCGGCGGCTGCTGATCACCATCCTAGTGGGCAACATGGTGGTGAATATCGCGACGGCCAGCCTCCTGGCCGTCCTGGCGGCGCGCACCGCGCTGGGCGGCTGGGGCATCGCGGCGGCCATCGCGGCGTCCACAGCCCTGTTGCTCGTCTTTGGCGAGGTCACGCCCAAGACCTTCGCCGTCCGCAACGCCGAGGCGGTGTCCCGCGTCGCCTCGCTCCCGCTGCTGTGGCTTAGCCGGGCGATCTGGCCCGTCCGCGTGGTCCTGCGGGGCATCACGTCGGCCATCCTGTTCGTCCTGCGCCAGGGGCACGTGGCGAGCCGGCCGCTGCTGACCGAGCGGGAGTTCCACGCCGCGCTCGAAGCGGGCGCCGAGGACGGGGTCATCGACGACCACGAGCGCGAGATGGTCGAGCGCATCTTCGAGTTCCGCGACCTCGATGCCCGCGAACTCATGGTCCCACGCACGGACATGATCTGCGTGGACGAGCGCGACACGGTGGGCGCAGCGCTCGACGCGGCGCGGGCCTCGGGCCACTCGCGCCTGCCGGTCCACACGGGCGACCTGGACGAGATATGGGGCATCTTCGACGTGCGCGACCTCCCCGCGTGGCGCGGCCACAACGTGCGGGACATGACCCTCCGCGCGTTCGTGGACCGCTCGGCCGCGCTCGCGGACGGGCCGAAGCGGCCGCTGGTCCGCCCCGCCTTCCTGGTCCCCGAGACCCGCCACGTGGGCGACCTCATGCAGGACATGCGCCAGAGCGGCGAGCACGTGGCCATCCTGCTCGACGAGTACGGCGGGACCGCGGGGCTGGTGACACTCCAGCAGCTCATCGACGAGCTGGTGGGCGGGGTGCTCGCGCGAGGCCGCGGCGGGGCGCCCCTCTACCGCGTGGTGGAGGACAAGCTCCAGGTGCTCGGTGAGGCCCGGCTCCGCGACGTATGCGGCGACCTCGGGCTCATCCTCCCGCCAGTGGACGTGGATACGGTCGGCGGCTACGTGCTCAGCCTCTTCGGCCGCCTCCCACGAAGGGGCGAGGAGGCGACCGACGACCGCTACCGCTGGCGGGTGCTTCGCATGAGCGGCCGGCGCGTCGGCTCGGTAGAGGTCCAGCCACTCGCAGGCCTGCCGCACCAGCAGGCCGAGGAGGAGGGCGGATCGTGATCCCGGTCCTCATCCTGCTGGCCGCATGCGTGGCCGTCTGCCTCGTGGTGGAGGGCTTCTTCTCGGGGTCGGAGACGGCGCTCGTGTCGGCGGACCGCGCGCAGCTCAGGGCCGCCGCCCGTCGCGGAGACCACAGGGCGCGCCTGGCCGAGTCGCTCCTCGACCAGGCCGAGACCCTCCTCAGCACAACGCTCGTCGGCACCAACCTCGCCATCGTCACGGGCACCTCACTCGCCACGCTGCTCGCCGCCGAGGCGATCCGCGCCTGGGGCATCCCCATCCACGAGAGCACACTCACCACAATGGTCATGACGCCGCTCATCCTGATCGTCGGGGAACTCGTGCCCAAGTCAATCGCCCGCGGCAACGCCGATCGCATCACACTGCGGATCGCCGGCCCGCTCCACCTGGCGCAGCGCGTCATGCGTCCGCTGGTCATCGCGGCGAGCCGCCTCACCGAATGGGCGCTCGCCCTCCTCGGCAGCAAGCCCACAGGCGACAGCCCCTACGTGAGCCGCGAGGAGCTCAAGGCCCTCGCCGACATCGGCGAGGCCCACGGCATGCTCGACGTGGACGAGCGCAGGATGATCCAGAGCGTGCTCGAACTCCGCGAGCGCTCCGTCGCCACCGTCATGGTGCCGCTCGTGGACATCGCGTCGGTCGAAGCCGGCGCCACCGTGGCCGACCTCGAGGCCCTCGCCGCCAGGGCCGGCTACACCCGCTTCCCAGTCCACGAGCGCCGGGTGGACAACATCGTGGGGGTCGTGAGCCTCGCCGACGTGCTTCAGGCCGGCGACATGCCCCACCCCGAGGAGACGCCCATCGCGCCCTTCGTCCGCCGCGGCGTGACCTACGTCCCCGAAACCAAGTCGGTCGGCGACCTCCTGCGCGAGCTGCGCTACAGCCACACCCCAATGGCCATCGTCGTGGACGAGCACGGCGGGGTGGTCGGCCTCGCCACGACCCAGGACCTCGTCGAAGAGGTGATCGGGCGCATCCGCGACGACCGCCGCGCCGACCCCCGCTCGGTGGCCATGGACGGCGGGGCGATCTACGAGTGCGACGGCAAGATGGAAATCCGCGAGCTCGTCGAGCGCATCGGCGTCGACGTCGAGTACGAAGGCGTCGAGACGGCCGCGGGCCTCGTCATCAAGGCCACCGGCCGCATCCCACAGGCAGGCGAGACCATCGACCTCCCCTCACACCGCGTCGAGATCCTCCAGGCCACCCCCCGCCGCATCACCCGACTCCGCTTCATCCGCAACTAGCTCTACAACGCCACTTCAACTCGCCACCCAGGGACGCGATGGCTCAGAGCAGGCGACCTGCCTCGTCTTGGAGTGCAGCATGTTCACCCGTCAGCGCGTCTTCCTGGTCTCTCTGGCGGCCTGGGCCGCGAAATCCCGCGTTGCAGTGCCAGGCTGTGCGGGCGCTTGCACGGGCTGCTAGGGCATTGCTTGCGGGGTCGGCATCAGCGGGCGGACGCGGCCGCCCTCGCCGATCTCGATGCGCAGGATGGCCGGGCGCTCGCGGAAGGGGGCGCGGGGGTCGTTGCCGAAGAAGGTTGACCACCAGCGGCCCCCCTTGTCGCGGAAGAGCATGTTGTGGCCGCCGTGGGGGACGGCGAGGTAGCGGTCGCCGTAGGGGCCGTAGACCTTCTTCGAGGTCGCGATCATGCAGTCGTAGGTGCGCGTGCCGAGGCGGCGGTTGAACTCGGCGCAGACCAGGGTGTACCGCCCGTCGATCTTCGTGAGGAAGGCGCCCTCGAAGCCGACGTGGGCCGCGTTGGCGGGCTTGAGCAGACGCGGCTTCTCGGCCAGGCCGCTCAGGTCGTCCTTCATCCGCGCGATCTTCCCGTTCTGGTAGAGGAAGTAGACCGCCCCATCGTCGTCCGCGAAGAGCGAGGCGTCGATCTCGCCAGTCAGCGGGCCGTCGGGCTTGATGTCGCGGTAGGGGCCTTCGGCCTTGCCGCTCGTGCTCTTCAGGATGCCGGTGCCGCGGTAGTTCATGCAGTAGGCGAGCCAGAAGGTGCCCTTGATGTAGTGGATCTCCGGCGCCCACACGGCCCGCTTGCCCCCCTTGATCGGCTTCTGCCAGGTGCCGTCGCGCTCGATGCTCCACACCAGGCCCAGCGGCTCCCAGGCCTTAAGGTCGGCCGAGCGCCAGACGCGGATGCCGTCGTTAGTCTGCCACCAGGTCGGGTGGCCGGTGGTGCCGGTGAGGTAGTAGAGGCCGTCGCCGCCGACGCAGATGCAGGTGTCGCGGACGGGGTAGTCGAAGACTGGCTCGATGGGGGGCAGAGGCAGCGGCTTCATCGGGGGCTCCTTCGGGTCGAGGAGGATGCCGACGTCGATGTACTGCCCGCCGGTGGTCTGGTGGCAGCGGGCGGCCAGCACGTTGCGTCCTTTGCGGAGGGCCTTGCGGATGGCGGCGGTCGCGTCGAGCAGTTCGTAGTCGGTGGTCCAGCCCGTGACGCGCAGCACGGCGACGCCGTTGAGGTAGACCTGGGCGTCCTCGTCGTGGTGGATGCGGACCGCGGCGGTCTGGAAGGCGCTGCCGTCGTAGTCGAAGGCCGCCCGCAGCCAGATGTCGTGGGTGTCCCAGGTCGTGCCGACCTTCGCGCCCGGCGTCTGCGCGGTGCCGAAGCCGGCGGGCCCCTGCTTCCACGCGCGGTCGTCGAAGTCGGCGTCGCTATATCGCGGGCCGGGGTCGGCGAAGGTGTAGCGCCAGGTCCACGGCTTCTCGGTGGCCGTCGGCAGGAGCGAACCGGCCACGACCGGCCCTGCGGCCGACAGTGCCAACGCAAACCACGCTCTCCACAGCATCACGCTCTCCTACGGCTCGCATAGGTTCCATAGGCCCGGCCGGGCGGGGGCTCGCCCCTCGCCGATCCGTGCGATGTAGGGCAGGTCGCGGTAGCGGCCCGCGAGGTCCAGCCCGTAGCCGACGACGAAGACGTCGGGGACCTCGAAGCCGCGGTAGTCGATCGCCACGTCCACCACGCGACGGCTCGGCTTGTCGAGCAGCACGCAGGCCCGCACGGAGAGCGGGCTCATCCCTTCCACCATCTTGCGCACCGCGTCGAGGGTCCTGCCCGTGTCCACGATATCATCCACCAGCAGCACGTGGCGGCCGGCGATGGCGAGCTGGCCGTAGCGGCTGATCGTCACGTCACCGCCCGAGGTCGTGCCGTCGCCGTAGCTCGAAGCCTGTAGGAGCTCGACCACCAGGTTGTCGCCGAGGTGCTCGCACAGGTCGGACACGAAGGCGATCGAGCCGTGGAGGATGGCGACGATCGTCAGCGGCTGCCCGCGGAAGTCGCGGCGGATCGCCTCGCCCAACTCCGCCACCCGCCTGGCGATCTGCTCGGCGGTGAACAGCACGGTCATCCTGCGGGCCTCCTGGCGATGGCGGCCACGTAGTCGTGGGCCACCGCGAAGTCGCTCGGGCTCGGATTGCGCTCGGCCAGCAGGCGGAGGAACTCGGCGGTCAGGGCGTCGCGACGCTCGGGGTCAATGGCGTCGTAGAAGGCCGTGCCCGCGCCGCTCTTCAGCAAGTGGTCCAGCACGGCCTCGGGGCTGCCGTAGTGGAAGACGACGGAGCCTTCCCAGACCTCGAGGTCGGCCAGGCCGGCGTCGGCGAGAAGGCCTCGAGTCTGCGCTGCGTCGCGGGGGAAGTCGAAGGCAACCCGCCGCCGCAGCACGGTGGGGTCGCGGGCGACCAGCTCGGCGAACAGCTCGAGGGGCAGCCGCGGCGAGTTCTCGCGGTGGACGACGAAGGCGAGGCGCCCCCCTTCCGCGAGCGCCCGCCTGGCGGCGGCGAAGAAGGGCGCCAATGGGATGTAGCCCAGCACCCAGGTTGTGAAGACCAGATCGAGGCCGTGCTCGGCGCCGAGCGCCTCGAGGGCGTCGGCAGCCACGAGGCGCACCCGCGCCGCCGGCACGCCGGCCAGCCGCTGCCGCGCTCCGTCGAGCATCCCCTCCGACAGATCGACCGCGGTGACGCGGGCCGCGCGGGCCGCAAGCTGCGCCGTCGCGTAGCCAGTGCCGCAGCCCGCCTCGAAGACGCGCTCGGCCCCCGTCAGGGCCAGCCGCTCGATCAGGGCGTCGATCGGCTCGCCAGCCTCGACGAGCCAGAAGGCGTCGTAGTCGCTGTGCACGCGGTCGTAGGCCGCGCGCAGCTCGTCGTGGCCCACCTCCTCCTCGGCCGTCGCCCGGATGCGGAAGAAGCGTGGCACCGCGTGCTCGCGCGGCAGATGCCGGTCGCAGAGCACCGACGAGACCTCCTGCGGCGTGGGCACGGGCCCGTCGGGCACGCAGGGCGCCAGCGCCCGCCCCACGCAGGCGCAGCGGGGCCTCTCGAAGTGCCGGCCCATCCGCCCGAGGATCGCGTCGAGCGGCTCGCGGGTCACGTTGCCGAACGACAGGGGCACGAGGTTGCACGGGCACACCTCGCCGCTCCCGTCGATGTAGACGTGGGTGAGCCCGGCGCCGCAGCCGAAGGCCTCGGGCGACTCCAGGTAGGAGAACGACGAGAGGATCGGCAGGCTCTTGTCGTTGGCGAATCGCTCCTGGTGCTCGAAGATGAGGCGGCGCTCGGCGCCGGAGAGGAGCACGTCGGTCTGCCCGGCGAGCTTGCCTGTGGCGCTCGGCTCGATGAGGTGGATCTCGAGGGCGCCGGCGCCGGCGACGAAGCGGGCGAAGGCCATGAAGCAGTCGGGCTGGAGCAACTCGCGGCTGGCCACGGCGACCACATAGGGGTAGAGGCCGGCGTCGCCGGCCATGCGCAGCGCGTCGAGCGCTGTGCGGAAGGCGCCCGGCTTCCCGCGCAGGCGGTCATGCGTGGCCTCGTCGGTGGTGTCGAGGCTCACGCCTACGGCGAAGATGCCGCTGTCGCGGAGCGCGCGGGCGCGGTCGAGGGTCAGGCCGTCGCCGGTGGTGCCGAGGATGAGGCACGTGCGGTCGTCGAAGGCGGCGGCGATGGCCTCGAGGTCATCGCGCAGCAGCGGCTCGCCGCCGGTGAGCGTGACCATCGCTGCGCCCAGATCCTGGAGCCGTGCCGCCAGCTCGATCATCCGCGGCAGCGGGACGTCGGCCTGGCTGCGGCCCGCGTTGTAGCAGTGCCAGCAGTCGTAGCGGCACCGGTTGGTCACCGCCAGCGTCACCGAGTAGAGCCGCCGGTCCGACGCGTCCCCCAACCGTGCGAACGACTCGGCCAGCGTCTCGAAGGCCCGGCTCGGATACGGCGGGAAGTGGGTGTTCACCACCCACTGATCACCGAAACGAATCGCCTTCTCGTGCGACAAGTAGTCCTTGAGGAACGCCGCCACCGAGGGATGAAGCTTCGTGAAGGGCGGTCGCGTGGAGATGCGTAGGAACAACTCGTCGCCTCTCATGCCTGCGCCTCCTCGGCGAAGGCCAGAATGTTCGCCCAAGGCGTCTCGGGCTGGATGCAGTTCGAGGGGCACAGGATGCCGCGGCGCTCCTCGCCGCAGATCGCCTTCAGGCGCCGCACCTCGGCGCGGACCTCCTCGGGCGTGCCGAAGGGCAGGGTGCGCTGCGAGCTGAGCGTCGCACACAGCACGATGTCGCGGCCGAAGGCGCGATGGACCTCCGCGAAGTCCATGCACTCGGGCTGGATGGGGTGGAGGATGTCGAAGCCGAGCTCCACGAAGTCGGGAACGATCGAGCGGACGTCTCCGCAACTGTGCATGAACGTCTTCGTGTCGGGGTGCTCGCGCCGCACGGCGCCGAGGATGCCCGCCCACGCGGGCTTGATGAAGCGACGCCACAGCTCGGGCGAGATCTGGAGCCCCGTCTGCATGCCCGCGTCGTCGTAGAAGCACAGCACGTCGATCCCCGCCTCCGCCGAGGCCAGCGCCAGCCGCGTAGTGTACTCCGCCACCTTCGCGACTATGGCCTCCGCCACGGCGGGCCCGAGCATCAGGTCCACCATGAACTTGTCCATCCCCCGGACCCACCACGACCACTCGTAGACGCTGCCTGCGTAGCCGAACACGAGGTAGCCGCGGCGATGGAAGTCGGCGATGCGCTCGCGCTCGGGCTCCGCCGGCGGGTCGACGATGGGCGAGGGCAGGGCCTCGACGTCGGCGACGCTCGCGGCAGCGGCGAGCGGCGGCAGCATCTGGTCGGGCGTCTCCTCCGCCCCGCCCGACCAGTGGCCGATGCCCCACTCGTCGAACGTCGTGCCCGGCCGCACTTCGCCGTGGAGCGCCGCGGGGTCGTCGCCGCCGAACCGCCCCGTCAGCGAGGCCACCCGCCAGTCGCAGTCGAAGTGCTCGTCGGGATCCTCCGCCCCCGTCTCCTCGCGGAACCGCCGCATCACCGGCTCGGTCAGGCCGGGGAACGAGCCGACGTTGAGGCTGAAGGGCAGCCTGCCGGGGCGGCCGCCCTCGAGGAGAGTCCGCAAGTTCGACGCGTCGTCCATCACTGTCGGAGCCCCCTTCCACGAACCGTCAACGGCGAACGTGTCGGAGTGCTTCCTCAAATGCTGCGGAGCACCGTGGGGATGTCCACTATCGAGAGCGCTGAGATCGTCCGGTCGATTGGATAGGAGCGAGAGCCTGGGTAGACAACGTGCAGGGCGTCCAGCCTCAGATCTGAGATGGCGCTGCGCATTGACTTCGTGGTCTTCGGCGCATCGGCGTACTTCATCTCGAAGCCCAGGCGCTTGCCGTTCTTGAAGACCAGGAGGTCAAGCTCGGCGCCGGAATGAGTCGCCCAGAAGTAGACATCCCGGCTGCCTGCGCAAGCGATGACCTGCTCGACGGCGAATCCCTCCCAAGATGCGCCGAGCTTCGGGTGCCGAAAGATGCCATCGGCATGCTCGAGGGCCAACAGCGCGTGAAGCACCCCGCTGTCGCGTATGTAGACCTTGGGCGACTTGACCTGCCGCTTCTTGAGGTTCTCGTGCCACGGCTGCAACTGCCTGACCACGTAGGCTCCCGACAGGATGTCGAGATAGCGCCTTGCCGTTGCTTCGGCGCTTCCCAGAGACCGAGCGAATTCCGCAGCATTCCATACCTGACCGTGGTAGTGGGCCACCATGGTCCAGAAACGCCTCAGCGTTTCCGATGGAATCCTGATGCCCAACTGCGGAACATCCCGCTCGAGGAATGTCCGGATGAAATCATTGCGCCAGCGATAGCTGACGCCGTCATCCCTCGCCAGAAACGACCGCGGGAATCCCCCACGCAGCCACAACTTGCGGAAATCGCCCGGGCCGACCTCCTCGATGTCGAATCCCGTCAGGTCAACGAACGCCATACGGCCGGCCAGCGACTCCGACGCCGCCTTGACCAGATGGGGGGAAGCGCTGCCGAGGACCAGGAACCTGGCGTCGCATCCGGGACGGTCAACGAGAACTCTGATCACCTCGAAGAGCTCCGGCCGTCGCTGCACTTCGTCGAGGACGACCAGCCCGGACAGATCGCCGAGGGTCAGCATCGGCGTAGACAGCCGCGACAGGTCCACCGGGTCCTCCATGTCGAAGTACTCGGATGGGCGCTCACGGGCCACAATCCGGGCGAGCGTTGTCTTCCCGCACTGCCGGGGGCCGAGCAACGCAGCCACAGGATTGTCTTCGAGCGCCTGCCGAACGGCGGCCAGATGGCGTGGTCTATCGATCATGACAGCCTATTATACCCGCAAATCGGCGCCGTGTCTACCGATTTGCAGGGAATATCGGCCTCCGGCTCACCGCTCTCCCCTCGTCAGGTCGGGCCGGCGAGCCGTCTGGGGCAAGGGGCGCATCGAGCGTGGTGTTCGGTGCTCGGCGCTCGGTGGACGGAGCTCGGGGCAGGGCAAGCACGGCGACGACCGGTGGCGGACGGCTATTCCTCAGACTGCCGAAAGGGCTCCTGTGGCGTCTGCGCCCGTGTGGGCGGGCTGGTCCGCTCCTCCCCCTCGACCGGCTTGGCCTTGGCCAGGGAGAGACACAAGCGGCGCAACTGGGACGCTCTCCTCAGACGGGTCGTGACCGCTTTGGCGGACATGTCAACTCGCATCAGAGCCCTCCCGGAGCCGCTCGATGTCGGCGAGGTCCTGGCCGCTGCCTCGCAGCCGCTTGAGCGCGATCAGCCCCTCCCGCGAGACCACCCACAGCGTGCCGTCTTCCCACTCGACCTCTCGGCGGCTCTGCCACACGTCGGTGGTCTGCGGTGTGACGATCAGCAGGTCGAGGGTGAGCACATCTTTGGACTCGGGGTCGATCTTCCTCACCCGCCGGATACGGACGGCGCCATCGGCAAAGGCCATGGGGGCCGCCTCGGTGGTGTAGCCCAGTTCGCTCACGACGGCCAGAGCCCGGCGCACGGACTCGCCGGGCAACAGCAGATCGATGTCCACGGTCGCCCGCGGCGCTCCGTAGACGGCCATCGCCAGGCCGCCGCAGAGCGCGTAGTCGATCTGCTCCTCATCCAGGCTTGTGGCCAGCGCTCTCAGCTCGTCGTACAGGTCCAGCACGCTCGGCGCTCGTCAGGGGGCCGCAGGATCCATCCTACGCCATAACCGTACCTGCTGGCGTGAGGATTGTCAACGCCGGTTCGCCTCTCCCGCGGCTCTCCCACTCGTCCCTCGAAGCTCGCCCCACCTCACCGTCCTGCCCCCAGGACGATGAGGTGGCGGTTGGTGATGCGCTCGTCGATGGCCGTGATCTTGTCGGCGCCGAACCGGCCGGCGATGACGCCGACGGCGGCGGCGTAGCGCTGGCGGTCGTCGGCGTGCTTGATCTTCCGCAGGTAGATCCCGTCGCGGATGCAGCACGGCATGGCCGCGAAGCAGGCGCCCGCCTCGACAGCGCGCTCCAGCGCGACCTTCGTCACCTCGTTGCAGCCGTGGATGATGATGACGTAGCTGCGGGGCTCGATCGGCACGGCCGCGATGTCGCTCTCCACGTAGCGGATGTTCGGGAGCTCGACGTTCAGCTCCCGCGCGATCTCCAGGTAGTGGTTGAAGGCGGGGCGGTGCTCGGCGTCCACGCAGAGCACGTCGAGCTTCGGGAAGCGACAGGCCAGCAGGATGCCGAGCAGCCCGTGGCCCGCGCACAGCTCGTAGATCCGCTCGACGCGGCCCGCCCGCCACTGCTCGTAGACGTGCTGGCCGATGCGGCGATATGCCTCGACCGTCTCGAACAGCTCCTTGACCCGCAGGTAGTTGGGGTAGCGGCGGCTGATCTCGGCGACCATCGTCGCCAGCCGATCGCTCAGCGTCCGCTCCTCGACATAGGCGAGCAGCAGGTCGAAGCGCCCGGCGTCCAGCCCGTGGACCATAGCGTTCGAGTCCATGGGATACCGTTCGAGCATGTCGGGGTGCCAGAGGCCCTCGGCGTCCTGGCTCACGGCTTCTCTCCCTTGCTCGAAGACGAGCTCGGTCGCCTTGCGGACGACGCAGGTCCGGGCTCCCGCGCCAGGACGGTCTGGACGGGCCGCTCCTTCTCAATCCGTGCGGCGGCGATGGCGCGCGCGAGCGTCGCGAGAGGATCGCCCTGCGCGCCCGTGCTCGTGTCGCTGCCCGTGGTCGCGACGTGGAACGTGTGGGGGGCGCCCTCCGACGCTGAGCCTGCACACAGCACGATCGCGAACACCGCCGCAAGTGCCATCCGGATCATCGGTGCTCCTGCCTCCCCCCCTCAGCGGGCCAGCTCGATGATGCCCGCGCGCGGCACGTCCCAGCTATAGCCGCGGGTGCCCTCCCACATGAGCCAGAGGTCCTGCGCGGTCTTGCGGACGGAGACGTTGAACTGAAGTCTCCGGTGCTTCTTGGGGTCGATGCCGAGGGCGGCCCAGGCGATGCGGTACTCGGCGGTCCAGCGGTTCTTGCCGAGGGGCTTCGCCGCGAACGCTACGCCCTTGCCCGCCTTGGCGACCGCGGCGGCCGGTGCGCCGGCCTCGGTGCTGCTCTCGAAGTGGCCGTTGGGCCAGCCGCGGAGGACGAAGATGGGCGCGGCCTTGCCCGCGGCGGGGTTGCGCAGGGCCACCTCGCAGGCGTCGTCGCTGCCCCACACGTTCGTCGTCGGCAGCGGCTTCTTCGGGTCCACGGCGTTGTCGAGTGCGATCCAGAGGTGGGTGTCGTCCCAGGCGAGCCAGGCGGTGCTCTGGGGCGTGGCCTTGTGGCCGCTGACGGCCTGGGCCAGGGGCATCTTCGGCCCGGGCCACTCGCCTGTGCCGATGGCTCCGTCGATGGCGATGGGCTTGGTGCGGCGCGTGACCTTGAAGACGGGCGTCGGGCCTTTCTTCGGCGGCGGCGGCTTGGGCTTCGGCGGCTCGGGCATGGGACGGACGACGTGGGTCACGGGCCACGAGGCGCGCCGCTCGTCGCGGTAGAGGCCGATCTTCGCGATGGGGATGGGCTTGAAGCCGAGCTTCCAGGCCGGCGACTCCTTGCGGAGGTGGAAGCTCCGGGGTGGGGTGTCGGCGAACAGCGGGTCGGTGTCGGTGAGGTTGTCCTTGAGGGTGGCGTAGGGCCTGGAGCGGCCGTCGATGTCGTTCCATCCCTCGCCGACGAAGATGTTGCGCGCGATGAGATTGCCCTTGGGCGCGGCGGGCTCGTCCTCCCAGATGTTCACGAGCCGGGGGTAGCGCTGACGCCACAAGGCGCTCTTGTAGGGCATGGCGTCAAGGCGCTGCTTCATGGTCGTGTTCACCGAGCCTTTGGCCCAGCCCATGGCCCGGGCGTCCATGTGCATCGCGCGGGGGCAGTGGACGAAGATGTTGTTCTCGACCGTGCAGTCGCGTCCGCCGCCGATGAAGGCCGCGCGGGTGACCTTGTAGAAGAGGTTGCCGTAGATCACGGTGCCGCAGAACATGTCGTCGAGGTAGACGCCGACGCAGCCGCGGCCGCGGAAGCCGCAGATGTGGTGGAGGTAGTTGTGGCGGACGACGGTGCCGCGCATCGTCCAGTCGCGGCCCGCGTACATGGCGCCCGCGTCGTTGCTCTCGTGGCAGACGCTGTGGATCTCGTTGAACTCGATGACGTGGTCGTTGCCGCCGAATCCGATGGCCATGTGGGGGGCGTTGTGGATGAGGTTGTGTGCCGCGCGGTTGCCGACGCCGCCGAGGTGGATGGCGGCCTTGTACATGCGGTTCCAGCGCCCGTAGTGGTGGATGTGGTTGTTCTCGGCGTAGAGGCGGGCTGGGGTGAGGGACTTGCGGTCGCCGCCGCTGAGGGCGATGCCGCCGTCGCCCGTGCCGGTGATGTCGCAGCCGTACACCCCGCTGTCGGTCGCGCCGCTGATGCGCACGGCGTAGCCGCCGAGGTTGCGGATCGTGCAGCCCACGACGTGGCTGTCCGTCCCACCGCCGATCGACACGGCCGTGCCGCGGCAGGCCTCCAGGGTGAAGCCGCGCAGCGTGACGTGGGAGGCCTCCTTCATCGTCACCAGCGTCGGGATGACGGACACGACGGCCCGACCCTTCTCGACGTCCGACGGCGGCCAGAAGTAGAGGATGCCCGTCTCGCGGTCGAGGTACCACTCGCCGGGCCGGTCGATCTCGCACAGCAGGTTGAAGCCGTAGAACCAGTGGCCGACCCGGTAGCCGTAGCCGTGATAGGGGGGCTTGACGGCGAGGATCTTCTTCGCAGGGTCGATGCTCTCGACGGCGTGCCGCTGGTCGCTCCAGTCCCAGAACCAGTAGCCGTGGACCCAGGCCTCCTTCTCGCCGACCCAGCGTGCCGGGCGGTCGCCCTCGTACATGAACTTGCCCGTCTTCGAGCCCTTCGTGCCGCGGACGTTCACCGTCCCCGGCTCGACGAGTCCCGTGATGCGGATGAAGCCCTCGTTGGGCCAGCGCGCGAGGGTCATGGGCCTGTCGTTGAAGAACAGCTCGATGCCGCCGCCCTTCACCCCGCCGTAGTCGGTGATGCCCAGTGCCTTGAGGTCCGCCTGGACCACTTTGCCCTTCGCCGCGGGGTCGAGCTTCTCGAGCACGCCCTCGTCGGTCACTGGCTTCCAGCCTGTCACGGCCCGGCCGCCGACGAGGCGCACCTCCGCCCCCTTCTGCGCGCGATAGACGACGGGACAGGTCCTCGTGCCCGCATCCTTCTCGCTCAGCTCGAAGGCCCTCGCGCGCTCGTAGACGCCCGCGGCCAGTTCGACGGTGACGCCGCCCACGGGCAGGGCATCCAGCGCCTTCATCTCGCGGACGGCATCCCGCGCGCGTTCCAGCGTCGCGAAGGGCTTCGCCCGCGTCCCCGGATTCGCATCGGCGCCATCGGGCGCCACATAGAGCGTGTTGGGCTCATCGGCCATCGGGATCTCCTTGAGCGGGGCGCACGCACTCAGGCAGACAGCGAGCAGAGGGAGCGCACAACAGAGCCGTATCATGGAATCCCCTTTCAGTTGGCCAGCGTGTGCTGAAAGCGCTTGCCCGACAGGCGATAGCAGCCCGGCCCGCCGAAGCGGATGTCGAGGCGCGCGGCGCCGTGCTGTGCCGCGCAGGTCAGGCACTCGCCGCCGCCGATGAGCATGACGAGCTGCGTCTTCTCGAACGCGGCGAAGTATGCCTTCACGATCCTCATCCGCGTCTCGAGGGTCGGCAGCTTCGCGCCCTTGGTCCCGCTCATGTGCCACTCGCCCCACCAGCCGACGGAGCCGAGGTCGAGGTGGTCGATGTCGCGGTGCCTCCCGTCCACAGGGCAAGCAGGACAACCAGCATCTGGGGCGCCATCGTCGCCTCCTCTCACAAGGCGCCGATTATCGCGCCTGCCGCCGGCACCTTCAAGCGCCCGTCGGCTTGACAGCAGATGAGGAGTCCACAACAATGGGCGAGAGTAACTATTCAGCCGCCTGAAGTGCCGCCGAGCCGCCGCAGGCGATTGGCACGCT
>CAZDNN010000014.1:3154-26417 GCA_964506385.1 uncultured Planctomycetota bacterium | reverse complement strand
ACCAAGGCGGCGACGGCAACGACATCGCCGTCTGGGCCGTGCCCGAGCCGACCACGCTCACCCTCCTCGGCCTCGGCAGCCTGGCGGCCCTGATTCGCCGGCGGCGGAAGCGCTGACGACACGCCCGAGTGCAGCGACCGAGCAATGGCCTGCGGCCCCGCCGCAGGCCATTCGCATGGGCCTTGCGGCACGCTCCCTCGCCGAGTAGGATGGCCCTGCACCGACCCCGCACGTCGCTTCGGGCGAGGAGCCGCCATGACCCGTGACTGCCGCATCCACCTGGTCGCCGTTGCACTGCTGCTTTCCTGCGGCCTCGCCCTGGCGGCCGACCACATCCTCATCGCCGACTTCGAGGGCGACGACTACGGCGACTGGAAGGCCGAGGGCGACGCCTTCGGCTCAGGCCCCGCACGCAAGGCATTCTACGCCCAGCGGCTCAGCGGCTTCCAGGGCAAGGGCCTCGTCAACACCTTCAACCAGCGCAAGGACCGCGACACAGGCTCCCTCACCTCGCCCCCCTTCACCATCTCCCGCCGCTACCTCAACTTCCTCATCGGGGGCGGACGCCATCCCGGCAAGGCGTGCATCAGCCTGCTCGTGGACGGCAAGGCCGTGCGGACCGCCACCGGCTTCAACAGCGACGCCATGCGCCCTGGCTCGTGGGACGTCGCCGACCTCCGAGGCAAGCAGGCGCGCATCCAGATCCTCGACCAGGTCTCCGGCCCATGGGGCCACATCGACATCGACCAGATCGCCCTCTCCGACAGCCGCCCGCCGAAGTGGAGGCCCCCCATGCCCGAGCCCAAGGTCGATCCCACGAGCGAGTTCTACACCGAGTTCCGCTACAGCCCCACAAAGGGCATGGACCACGACCCGAAGTGGACCCGCCGCGACCCCAGCGACGTCATCCAGGCCGATGGCGTCTACTACGTGTGGTACACGAAAACCGACAAGGGCCACAGCGGCTACGACGCCACCGTCTGGTACGCCAGCTCGAAGGACGGCCATGCGTGGAAGGAGGAGGGCGAAGCACTGCCGAGGGGCGGGAAGGGCGCCTGGGACGAGGCCAGCGTCTTCACCCCCGGCATCCTCGCCTTCAAGGGCAAGTACTTCCTTTTCTACACCGCCATCCCCGCCCACACCAACCTCGCGGCCACGCCCACGGCCATCGGCATGGCGCTCTCCGATTCGCCCCGCGGCCCGTGGAAGCGATTCGACGGCAACCCGGTCCTCACGATCAGCAAGGACCCGCGCGAGTTCGACAGCTTCCGCGTGGACGACGCCTGTCTGCTCGTGCGCGAGGGCAAGGCGTGGCTCTACTACAAGGGCCGCCAGGCCGGCCGCAGCCCCGGCGAGACGAAAATGGGTCTCGCCATCGCCGAGAAGCCCACAGGCCCATACGTCAAGCACCCCGCCAACCCGCTCATGCCCGGCCACGAGGTGCTCGTGTGGCCCCACAAGGAGGGCGTCGCGTCGCTGGGCTGCCTGAGGCCGACGGCGATCTACTACGCCCCTGATGGCGTCCACTTCAAGCTCGAAACCGTGGTCAGGAACATCCCCAGGGCCGCTGGCGGCTTCCGCCCCGACGCCTTCGCCAACACCCGCCGCGGCCAGGGCCTCCCCTGGGGCATCAGCCAGGTCGGCCGCCCCCGCCCCCACCTCGTCCGCTACGACTGCGACCTTGTCCCCAAGCCATGATCTGACAAAGGCTTAGGGCGACCGGGCCGCCTCTCAGCCTCCCGATGGCGAAAAAAGCCCCCCCGCATGTCGATGATCGGGAGGCCGGCGCATCACCGTCGGCGGGCGCCGAAGGGCCTGCCGTCGGCGTCGGTGATGCGGAGGTAGAAGGCCCAGCCGCCGCCGCCCTGGGAGCTCTTGACCAGGAAGCGGTTGATGCCGGCAACCAGCTTCGCCCTGACGACGAAGTCCCGCGCCTCGACGCCATGGGGGGTGTGCTCGTTGTAGAGGAGCTGGCCGTTGAGCCAGAGGCTCAGGCCGTCGTCGCGGCCGAGGTGCAGCTCGACCTCCCGCTCGGCGTCCGCCGCGAGCTCGGTGTAGGCGTAGGCGAGCACGCGGTCGCAGGGCTTGAAGAGCGCCCGGCAGTCCACCCAGCCCTTCGGATGCCGCGAGTGGTGGAGCCGCCAGCGCAGGACACGGTCGCCGACCTTGTAGGTCTTGTCGAACCGCAGCTCGCGCTCGGGGAACTGCGGGGCCTTGGCGGCGTTCATGTCGCGGCAGTCGAAGGGGCCGATGATCCACCACGTGGCGATGGCGCCGTCGCGGCGGTCGAGGCCGTGGTGGACGCCGAGGCTGTGGAGCTGCTTCACCGCCTGGGTGGCCAGTCCCTGCGTGGGCTCGGCGTCGGCGACGGCGGTGAAGGCGCTGACGGCGCCGCGGCGGTCCCCGCTAGCCCTGGCCGCCTCGCCTATGGCCAGGCACGCCTGGGCAGCCGCCTCGCGCAACGGGCTCGCGGCGTCGGCCAGGATGGGGCGGAGCAGCTCGAGTGCGCGGGGGTCGCCGGTCTTGGCGATGCCGCGGAGGGCCTCGGCGCGGTCCGCATCGTCTCCCGCGAGGCGGAGCGCGCGCCCGAAGTCCGTCAGGACGGCCGCCTGACCGCGGTCGGCCTGGCGGTGGGCCAGGCGCAGCGCGGCGCCGAGAGCGGCGGCCTTGATGTCGGCGCTCCGCCCCTTCTCCGCGAGGTCGAGGAGCGGCGCCACGGCGGCGGGGCCGCCGTCGTTGCCGAGCGCGCGGACGGCGGCGAGGGCGATTGCCTCATCACGAGCCTTCGCCGCTTCGAGCAGGGGCCGGCTCGCGGTGGGGTCGCGGCGGGCGCCGATGGCGGCGATCAGCATCGGCTTCGCCTCGTCGGGCGCATCGGCCAGCGCGTCCAGCATGGCCTCAAGGCCCGCCGGCCCCCGCACCCGCGCCAGCGCCGCGCAGGCCGCCTGCTGCACGGCCGGCGCCTTGGCCTTCAGGCAACGCCGGATCGCCGGCAGCCAGGCTGGCGCGCCGATGCGGGCGAGGCCAGCCAGCGCCGCGGCGCGCTGGCCGTCGGCCGCCGCGAGGTCGAGCGCCTGCGCGTAGAGACGCCCCGCGGCATCGCCCTCGCCCGCCCGAAGGCGTGTCGCGGCGGCGAGGAGCAGGCCCTCGATGGCCGCCATCTTCACCGGCGGCGTGCCCTTCTCGATGGCGTCGAGCAGAAGCGGCACGGCGGCGGGGTGCCCCCAGCGGCCCAGAGCCTTCAGCGCGGCGACACGAATTGCCTCGTGCTCGCTGTCCGCCGCGTCGCGGAGGAAGTCGAGCGTCACGTCAGGCCGGCCGCTGTCCTCGATGGGCTGCGAGGCGTAGATCTCGAGAGCGAGGGCCTTGAGCTCGGGCTTGACGGGCGGCGGGATCGGCTCGTCGTCCACGAGATGGCTGCCGTTGTGCCAGACGAGGCACGTCAGCGCGCCCATGCCGCCTTCGCCCATCCGCCCGATGGCCACCACGGCGTCCCTGGCCAGCGCCGGATCGTGGAGCACGAGGCGCGCGAGCGGTCGCACCTGATCCTGCGAGCCGTCGCCGACGAGGCCGAGCACCTCGACGGCGGCGCGGCGCTCCGGCAGGGGGCGCCTCGGGTCGATGGAGGGGAGGAGCGCGTCGTAGATCGCCTTGCGGCGCGCGGTGTCGTCGCCGGCGCGGACGGCGATGCGGCGGAGCACGCTGCGGGCCGCCCACCCGACCCGCGCATCCCGGTCGGCCGCCAACGCCGCCAGGCGCGCGACGGCGGCAGGGCCGGCCTCGATGAGCCGCTGCTTCGCCTGTGGATCACCCTGGCGCAGCCCCGCGACGAGCGGCTCGAGGCCCTCGCCGCCGCGGGCCGCGCTGGCGAGAAGGAGAATCCACGCTAGAGCAGGGAATCGGGAGCGGCGCATGGCAACCTCTCTCCGCAGTGCGTTCGTGGTGGGAGGGCGAGGCCCCCGCCGAGCCGAGTCTTCCCCTCGTCCGAGGCGGCGGCTCGGCGGGAGCCTCGCCCTCCCGGAGCATCGCCACCCCCGGCGCGGCTACTTGATCGTGGCCGCCGGCGGCGTCGCGAAGTCGGCGTAGAGGCGCTGGGCCTCCTCGACCGTGAGCGCGGCGTCCATGCCCTCGCGGACGTAGATACGGTAGCGGAGGGTCAGCGGCTGGTCCGCCGGGAGCTTGGTCCTGGCGAAGGCCCCGAAGCGGCCATAGGGGCGATAGGCCGAGTAGATCGTGCCCTTGGGGTTGTCGGGGTGGTTGAGGTGCGCCACGTTGAAGCGGCTGTCGCCGAGTGCGTAAGAGATGGTGCTCCAGGGCATGTCCTTCGTGCCGCCCTTCCCTGGCTTCATGCCCGGCGGATGCACGTACTTCGTCTCCTTGCCGCGCTTGGCCACGTCGAAGTGGGGGCGGAACTGGCAGCCTGCGTGCTCCGGGTCGCCGCCGAGGTCGAGATCGCCGCCCTCCGACCGCAGGGTCGAGACGAAGTCGAGGAGCACCTCGGGCTTGTCCTGGCGGTAGACCGTGATGGTCCGCTCCTCGGTGATGACGGCCTGATCCTCCTTCGCCTCCCACTTGACGATGGCCGTCATGCGGCCGAGGACCGGCCCGACGGCCTTCGGGATGACCGCCTCGGCCCGCTGCCAGACGTTGCGGACGTGCCAGAAGTCGTATCGCTTGCCGTCGGGGGTGCCGACCTTGTAGCCGAGGAAGATGCCGCGGTGATGCGGATAGGGGTTGCCGCCGGGGCTGGTGATGAGCTTCTCGCCTGCCGCGTCGAAGACGTGGGTGAAGGGCTTGGCCGTGGGGAACCGCTTCTTCGGGTCGGGGTCGAACACGTACATGAAGCGGGTGACCTTGCGTCCGCCGAAGAGCAGGTCGAGGTGGTCGCCCTTCGTGTCCTCGAAGCGGAATGCCTTGGTGTCCGCGGGCTTGCGCCGCTCGATGGTCGCCTGGCAGGTGGCCGTCTGGCCGGCGCCCAGCTTCCCGACGATCCACCAGAGACGGGCCTTCCCGCCGCCAAGCGCGACGAGCTGGCCGGGGACCGTGCCGTCCGTCCCTTTGACCGTAACCGCCAACTGGTCTTGCGCCAGCAGTGTGCTCAGCGGCAGGCTCTTGTCCATGGGGAGGCCGGCGAGCACCTTCGCCTCCGGCACGTCCACGCTGACCGGCGTAGCGACGCGGTCAGTCTTCCCCGCCGCGACCTCGATGGTCAGCTCCGTCGCTGCCGGCGCCTGTGTCCCGACCAGGGTCAGCGTCAGTGCCCAGACCCAGCATGTTCTCCGAGCGATCATCCCGTCGTCTCCTTCCAGTCGCTGCATCCCATGGGGACCAACACGGCGCAGTCTATCGCAAAGCCACCCGCGTTGCAAGGAGCCTGCTGCCGGGGCCGCTCAGCGGGGCCTCGTGTGCTTGAGGACGAACGCCACGATGGGCGTGGGGTCCTTGAGGCTGTGTGGGTGGTGGCCGCAGCGGGGCTTGATGATGGTGGTGATGTCGCCGCCGAGGGCCTTGTAGCGCTGCTCGACGATCGCGGTGTTCTCGGCGACGGGCACCACCTTGTCGTCGGCGCCGCAGATGCTGAGGATGGGGATGCGTGCCTTGGCGAGAGGTGCGAGGTTGTCGATGGGGTTCTTGTCGTAGGCCAGGGCTTCGGCCTCGTCGGTGAAGCCGTATGCCTTGATGCACTGCTGCCACACTCGGGCCGCGCCCTTGCCCTTGCCCTTCCCTGCGGGCCAGCTCTTGAAGTCGCAGACCGGCGCGTCGGCGTAGATGCAGGCCACCTTGTCGGGGTTGGCGGCGGCCCAGTTGAAGATGATGAGTCCGCCGCGGCTCATCCCCTCCAGCGCCGCCTTCCTTGCGAAGCCGTGCTTCTCGGTCAGGAAGGCGTAGAAGGCGTTCCAGTGCGCGACCGCCTTCGGGCTGCCGAAGAGGTTGGCCACGTCGCAGTAGACGACGTGGAAGCCCTTGCTGAGGAGCGCGATGTCGGTCTGCGGCTCGTGGCCGAAGAAGCGTGCGCGCCAGATCCACGGCCTGCCCTCGGCCGCCTGCTTCGGGACGACCACGCAGCAGGGCCGCCCGTCGATCACGAAGCCATAGCGGTCGAAGCCGTGCCAGGTTGTCTGCTTGCCGGGGAAGGGCATCGCGTTGGTCTCCGGTGCAGCGGCTCCTGCCAGACACGTCGTCAGCAGCAAGGCGAGGGTGCTCATTCGCCACCTTCCTGGGGGTCTGTGGCCTTGGCGCGGCGCCGGGCGCGCCGCTCGTGATGCCACTGCTTCAGGCGGTCGCGCAGCCGCCGCAGGGCAGGGATGTCCACGCTCAGCAGCCCGAGGCCGAGCACGATGAACAGGATGCCCTGAAGCAGCGGCAGGAACAGGCCGACGATGCCCACGGCGATCAGCAGGGCGCCGGCCACGATCCGCACGATGCGCAGGGCGTGATGCTTCATACTTCCCACGAGCCCCCAAGATCGGGCCCTCGGGGCGCCATCGGGGGGCAGCAACTGCTCGACCGCTCCGCTGGGAGCCCGAGCGGCGTCGAGCCGCCGCACTCCAGAGCTCCCGTCCGGAGAGCACAGCGCCGAGGACGGGGCCTGTGGAGTGCGCTGGCCTGACACCGCTTTCACTTCCCGCGGCCTGTCCGCCATAGCCTTGTCGAAGGCACGGGAGCGGGCGAACAGGGACAGGCGCCCGCTGCGTCTCTACGGACGGCCAATCAGTCCACCGGGCCGCCGAGGTCCTCGAAGACGGTGCGGATCTGGGCCAGCTCGGCGTCGGAGAGGCTGATGTCGCCCGCCTTTGCGTTCTCGACGGCCTGCTCGGGCGTGCGGGCGCCGACGATGGCGGCGGTGACACCAGGCTGGGCGATGGTCCAGGCGAGGGTGGTTTGGGCGAATGTGGCGTCGTGGGCCTCGGCGATGGGGCGAATCGCCTCGAGGGCGTCGAGCACGCGCTGGCGGTTCGCCGGGGTGAACCACTTCTGGCGCTTGCGGTAGTCGTCGTCGTGGAGCTCGCGGTCGGGCGTCATCTTGCCGGTGAGGAGGCCCTGCTGGAGCGGGCTGTAGACGATGACGCCGATGTTGTGCTCGCGGCAGAAGGGCAGGACGTCGGCCTCGACGTTGCGGCGGAGCAGGCTGTAGGGCGGCTGGTCGCTGGCGAGCGGGCCGTGGGCGAGGCACTCGGAGAGCAGGCTGGGCGGGAAGTTGCTCACCCCGATGGCGCGGATCTTGCCCTGCTCCTTGAGCGTGACCAGCGCGTCCATCGTCTCCTCGATGGGCGCCGACTTGCAGGGCCAGTGGCATTGGTAAAGGTCGATATAGTCGGTATTGAGGCGTCTCAGGTTGATCTCGACCTCTTCGAGGATGGCGCGCTTGTGGAGGTTGCGGCGGACGGGATGCTCGGAGCCGTCGGGCATCCGGCAGGTGAAGTACTCGTCGCCCTCGCCCGGGGTGTCCCACCGCAGGCCGCACTTGGTGGCGAGGAGCACTTGGTCGCGGCGGCCCTGGACAGCGCGGCCGACGACCTCTTCGCTGTGGCCCATGCCGTACATCGGCGCCGTATCAATGCAGGTGATGCCGGCGTCGATGGCCGCATGGATGGTGCGGATCGACTCCGCGTCGTCCTGCGGCCCCCAGTACCACCCGCCGACGGCCCAGGCGCCAAAAATGATAGTCGGGACCTCGAGGTCGCTGGTCCCAAGCTGCCGGTACTCCATTCGAGGTTCCTCAACGGCGAGTCCGATCCGGCGCGCCCCCGGAGTCCGATTCGGCGCGCATCACGGTGTGATGATCCGGCCTCTCACCAAGTCTCGCTGCGCACGCGCTCGGGGTCGTAGTAGTCGGCTGGGCCCTTCTCCTCGGCGGGCACGCCGACGGCGATGATGGCGAAGGGGATGACGTGGTCGGGCAGGTTGCAGAGCTGGCGGAAGCCCCGTTCGCGCTCGGCCTGCGGGTGCACGCCGCACCAACAGGTCCCCAGGCCCATGTTGGCGGCGGCGAGCAGCAGGTTCTCCACGGCCGCCGAGCAGTCCTGCACCCAGAAGCCCGCGTGGCTCTCGCGGGACAGGTCGCCGCACACGAGGATGGCGAGTGCCGCGGTCCGGCACATGCCCGCATAGGGATGGAAGTCCTGGATCCTGTCGAGGCGCTCGCGGTCGCGCAGGATGACGAAGGCCCATGGCTGCTGGTTGCCCGCCGACGGCGCGGCCATGGCCGCCCGCAGCAGTGTCTCGACCTGCGCGTCGCTCACCGGCTCGTCGGTGAACTGCCGGATGCTCCGCCGCCTCTGGATGAAGGCCAGCGCATCGCTCATCTCGTTTGCTCCTGACGTTCGCTCCGACACCCTCGCCCGGCGTACACTATAGGCGCGGGACGCCGGCGGGTCAACTCCTGCTCGGGCCGGAGGTCAGCGGGTCAGCAGGTTCCACTCGATGGCGCGGACGCCCGGGAGCTGGCGCAGGCGCTTGAATAGCACATCGTCGCTCACCCGTTGCTGGCGGAAGCGAACGTTGAGGGCCCACTGGACGATGCCGCTGTCGAGGTCCTCGCTGCACTCGTAGGTCTGCACGTGGTAGCCCAGTTCCTCGACGGCGTCGCGGAGATCGGCGATGGTGAGGGCCTGGCGGTCACCTCGCACCGACAGCTCGCGGTAGGTGTCGGACGAGAGGCGCCGCTCGAGCACCCACAGCCCGTGGAGGACGACCAGGACCACGGTCGTGCCTGCGAGTGCCTCGGCGTAGGCTCCGATGCCGAGTGCGACGCCGAGCGCGGCCATGAACCAGAGCCCCGCCGCCGTCGTCAGCCCGTGTGTCCTGCCCTTGAGCCGCAGGATCGCCCCCGCACCAATGAAGCCGATGCCAGTCAGCGCGCCCTGCGCCAGCCGGCCCGGATTCGGGAATGCCGCCGCCGTGAGCATCACCATCGTCGAGCCCAGGCACACCAGCAGATTCGTCCGCAGCCCCGCGGAACGGCCGCGGATCTCGCGCTCCAGCCCCACCAGCCCACCCAGCACCACCGCCAGCGCCAGCCGCAGCGCCATCTCGCCCGCGCCCGGCCACGAACCCACCTGACCTGCCGCCACCGCGATCATCCGCAATCCCCCTACTGCCGGCGTTCCCGCCCGTTCCAGGATAGCGTTGCGTGCTCAGTGCCGCAAGCAGCCACGTTGCGGATGCGGGCGCGTCGAGGAAGCGGGCACCCCCGCCGGGGCAGACTCACATCTGTCGGACGCCCGGGGAAGCTCGGACGTGGCACTGACTGGAACGCGGCTTCAGTACGGACGTGCCTGCCCAAAGGCGTCCTTGGGCGCTTCCTCTCGGAATAGGGAAGCCCGCTTTTCCGGGTCGCCGCGCTTGGCTGATCTCACACTTCCAGAAGTGTGGAATCAGCGCCCCGGAGCCGTCAGCGCCGAGACCACCGCCTCGGCCAGCATCCGCCCAGGCCATCCCACTCCATTCCCCAGCGTCAGGACGAGGCCCCCCTTCGCCCCGTGTTTCCGCACCATCCTGCGGCGTTCCAGCTTCTCTACGTGGCGCCCGCAGGCGGCCGGGGACATGGACAGCGCGGCGCTGAGTGCCAGCAGGGGGCCTGCCTCCCCTCGCGCCAGATGCCGCAGGATCTGGAGCCGCCGAGGATGGGTGAACGCGGTGAAGGCAGCGAAGAGCGCTGCGTCTGAGGCGGGCGATGCCGCGTCGCCAGTTGCGCGGGCGACGTCGGCCGGGTCATTGCCGTCCATCCCGGCAAAGGCCCGTGTCAAGAGATCGAGCACGGTTCCTGTGACCGGGTGCGAAGCGCTGCCGGCAAGGCTGTAGTATACGAACCGTCCCGATCTCCGTCGCCAGACGAGCCCGACCGCGACCAGCATCGCCAGGTGGCCCGACACGTTCGGCAAGCGGACCGCGGTGGCTCGCGCGATCGCGGATACTCGCATCTCGCCAAAGGCGCACAGGAGCCTCAAGATGGCAATACGCCTGCGGTTCGCCAAGGCGCGGAAGAGACGGACAAGGAACTCCACGACGGCCCTCCTGACCAGTAGTGTGATTGCACACTTCCAGAACTGTGCGATCAGTCTACCGAGAACCCCCGCGTCCGTCAAGCGGAGCAGAGTCCTGCGCGCCGTCGAGCCACGGGAGGTTCCCGAAATCCGGGGGCCGCGAGGCCCACGCCCGCAATCAGCATCCGCGAGGACCACGGCCCGCGCCCCGACCTGCATCGTTCATCCCTCACAGGAGGGGGCCCCACCATTCACTCTACTGCCGCCGTCGCTCGGATCGGGGCCAAGGGCGCCACGTGGCCTGCCGGATACAGAGCACACAACGCTGCCTTCGGCCGCAACGAGACGCGAAGAAAACGCCGGGCCAGACATGTTACCTTCCGGGTTCGGGGGTTCGTCACCGATCGAGGAGCGCGCCACGGGGACGACGCTTCCCATGCCCGCTGCAAACCCAACCGGGGCTTGGGTCTGGTATGCCTGGCCCGACGTTTTCATCGCGAAAAGAGAGGTTCTGCACGTTTGTGGAACAGGGGCCTCTGCACTGCTGAGCTTCGGCGGTTGACGACCCGTGGGGGACCTGCTAGCCTGTCCGCGTTCCCCGCCCGCGAGAGCGAAGGAGACCCGACCGTGGCGAGCATTTTCGAGGACCCCAAGCGGCTCGGCGGCCCCCTGACCGTGCGCGAGCGCTTCTGGCGCACGCTCCACTACCAGAAGGTGGACCGCATCCCCTTCTTCGAGTTCGGCTACTGGGACGACACCCTCAAGCGCTGGCACACTGAGGGCCTGCCCCGTGAGATCGACAACGAGGCCAAGGCCTATGCGTACTTCGGCATCGAGAACTGGGGTGGCGTGCCCGCCAATGTCCAGCTCACCGGCCAGCCCTACGAGCCGGCGACCCTCGAGGAGACCGACGACTACATCGTCACCCGCGACGGCGTTGGCACCGTGGCCCAGCAGAACAAGAGCCGCACGCACACGATCCCGCACTTCATCGAGTACGGGCTGAAGAGCCGCGACGACTGGGCTCGCTTCAAGACACACCTCCAGCCGACCCTCGATGGCCGCGTCCGCCCGGAGTTCTACGACCGCATCGAGGCCTACCGCAGGGCCGACTACCCGATCTGCGCGCCCATCGGCTCGATGATCGGCGTGCCGCGCAATTGGCTGGGCTTCGAGCGCTGCGCCATGCTCGCCTACGACGACCCAGACCTGCTCGACGAGATCGTCGAGACCCTCTGCCAGTGCGTCGTCGTCGTCCTCGAGGAGATCTGCCAGTACGTCCAGTTCGACTTCGGCG
Source organism: uncultured Planctomycetota bacterium (assembly GCA_964506385.1). Taxonomy (GTDB): domain Bacteria; phylum Planctomycetota; class PUPC01; order DSUN01; family DSUN01; genus CAZDNN01. Next base: position 15,134 of record CAZDNN010000014.1, on the reverse strand, counting down.
CGGGGTGGGAGGACATCTGCTTCAACTCAGGCCCCATCGTCTCGCCCTGGGTCTTCGACCGGTTCATCGTGCCCCGCTACGCCCGCATCACCGACGTCCTGAAGAAACACGGCTGCGACATCTCGTGGACCGACTGCGACGGGAACGTGGTGCCCATCCTCGGCCAGTTCCTCGCCGGCGGCATCAACTGCATGTTCCCCGTCGAGGTCAACGCAGGCTCCGACCCCGCCATCATCCGAGACAAGTGCGGCGACGCGATGCGGATGGTCGGCGGGGTGGATAAGATGGCGCTGGACAAGGGGCCGAAGGCCATCGAGGCCGAGCTCGGGCGCTTGCTCCCGCTCGTCGAGCACGGCGGCTTCATCCCCACCGTCGATCACCGCGTCCCCGCGAGCTGCCCCCTCGACCACTACACCTTCTACATCAAGACCAAGCGTCAGCTCTTCAAGGCCGGCAGCCGCGAGCCACAGTACAAGGAATGATGCCTGCGGGGGAGGGAGCCCTTTCTTGAGGAGAAAGGGCCCCCTCCCCCACACCCCCTCCCTCCCAAAGACCTCTACAATGGGCGCCGGAATCTGCTCCTGCTGGCTGGGTAGCTGCCCACCTGACCGACGCGCACGGCTAGCCAGCAGGAGCAGATTCCGGCGCCAACGTGAAGGTCTCTGGAGGGGGGTGTGGGGGGAAGCCTCTCTCCTCAAGAGAGGTTCCCCCCACGCAGAGCGATCAGACGTCCATTTCGACTCGCTGGATGGACTTGAGGTCGGCGGTGCCGAGGTTAAGCTCGGCGGCGCGGGCGATGTGGAGGGTGTCCTTGTGGTAGGGGCTCATGCCCTCGGCGACGCGCTTGGCCTTGATGATGTCGGCGAGGGTGGCGTCGAGCGCCACGGGGTCGGTGGCGGCGAGGACGCCGTAGTAGTCGAAGCGGAACTGGGGCCGGAACTGCGGGCCGCCGTGGTAGAGGCCGTAGAGGGCGTCGCAGATGCACAGGCGGGTCTTGTCCTTCACCGCCGGCAGCGCGGAGATGTCGGCGACGTAGCGGCACGTGTCGCGGTGGAAGTCGCGGGCGTTGGGCACGGTGCCCAGGTGGTTCTTCAGGGCGCCGGTGATGCCGGCCAGGCCGTGGGTCTTCATGATGGGCAGGTTGATGAGCACGTCGGCGTCGAGGAGGATCTTGGTGATCCGCGTACCGACGGGGCCGGCCTTGGTCTCCTTGCCATAGCACTGGTCGATGGTCTTGCGGAACTGCTTCTCGGTGCCCCGGAAGGTGACCTGGCCGCCGGGCTTCAGGCCGGCGGTGCTCAGGGCGCGGTCGTCGCGGTCGTAGACCACGATGTTCGCCGGCGGCACGCCCGCCGCCAGGAGGCCCTTCACCACGGCTTGGACCACCTCGGGGTGGGTCGTGGCGTTGCGGAACAGGCCGTTGAACTTGACGGCGACCTTGTCCTTCGGCTTCACGTAGACGCCCCAGGCCGCGGCCGCGTCCTCCTTGCCGGCCAGACGCATCACCGCCTGGTCCACGAGCTTCTGAACGATGGCGGCATCAATCGTCCTGCCCTGGATGACTTGCTTGCTCTTGTCGCGCGCGATCACCACCGTCGGGCCGCCCGGCGCGGCGGCGAGCCGACTGGCGGCCATCACCACTGCCGTCGCCGCTGCGCCTTCGGCGAGGAAGCGCCGTCGGTTCACCCTGCGTCCATCACGCTGCTGCATGCCTGTCTCCTTTACGGTCCCCTCGAACGTCTTCCTATGAAACAGCAACCGCCTCCCAGAGTCAAGTCCTGCGGAGCGAAGTTCCGCCTTTGCTCCGACAGATTGCGGAATCCCCGGCCCGCGCCGCCAGCCAGGCCCAGCGCCGCCTCTGAAGCCGTGTCTCAGGGCAGTTCCCCCTGGGCCGATGCGTCCTGACAGCACCGCGACCATTCGACCCTTACGAGACCCGGCCAGGCCGATCCCACACTTCTGGAAGTGTGGGATCGGCGCCCAACCCGCCAGCTTCCTCCAATCAGAGGACAGGCACCACCATCAGAGTCTGCCCCCGGATGTTGCGGTTTCCCTTCCTGCCCCGGATTTGCCGCAGCCGGCCCGTTTCCACAAGCCGGCGGCTTGTGGCTACGGCACCGCCTTCGGGCTACGGCTCAGTCAGGCAGTTGAGGAATCAGCACGTTTGACCGGCGGCCCGCTCGCTCCATGGGCGGAGAAGGCACGGGGCAAGGGGATTCGAGGCGGGGTGGATGAGGGTTGTGCGCGCCGGTCAGTCGCGGACGATGCTGGCCGCGGCCGCGGCGGTGGTGGTCGGGGGCGGGGCTGTCTGCGCCTCGACCTCGAGGCGGGAGACGACGCTCGCGGCGTCGCCCGCGCCCGCCAGCCGCAGGTGCAGGAAGAAGTGCCGCGCCTGCGCGAGCCGGGGATCTTCGCAACGCAACTCTGTGGTGCCCGCGGCCCCGTCGCCCGGCGTCGCGGTTGAGGCCAACAGGGTCCGGCCGTCGAGCGAGATGCCGAGCTCGCTCTGGCCCTCTCCCTGCGCGGCGTGAGCCACCCGCACGAGGACGGCGCGCAGGGGCTCGGGGGAGACGAACTTCTGGCGGACCTCGACCTGCGCCGGCTCGTCGCCGCCTCGGACGAAGATCCGGCCCCGCTGCCAGCCCAGCGCGGCCGGGTTCTCGATCTCCGCCAGGTGGAAGACCTTGCGGGAGCGGAAGTCGTCGCGGTAGCGCAGCCGCTCGCCGCCAGCCGGCTCCAGCGCCACCTCGGCCCGCCCCGGCGGCTTCACCCGCCCAGCGAGCCGGAAGCCGCTCAGACGCACGCACGCGTCGGCCGACAGCTCGCCGCGGATCCGGACCCAGAAGCCGCACGTGTGATACCGCGCGCTGGCATTCGTCGTCAGCAGAAAGCGGTTGCCCGATGCCCGGCCGAAGGCGCCCACCGCGTGGCCGTAGTCCTCGCCGTCGGTGGACAGCGCGAGCTCGATGCGGTCCGAGCCGCCGCCGGCGATCTCCCCCGCCAGTTCCGCCACGATGTCCTTCATCACGTAGGGCGCGACGAAGTGGTAGACCAGGCTGACCTCGCGACGGCCCCGCGCGCCCCGCAGTTCCAGGCACCCGGCCTCCGGCTCCCAGTGCAGGCTGCTCAGGCCCTCGATCGTCGCGTCCTCACGGTGCCAGGGCTTGGTGAACGAGTCGCGGTACTCGTAGCGCAGGCACTCGTCTCCGCCGACCTCGACCGGGCCGCCCTCGAGGCGGTCGGGCACGCGAGGCCGCGGCGCGCGCGGGGGCGTCGAGGACGGCGGCCAGGGCAGGTAGGAAAGAGCCGGGCTGCTGAAAAGCTGGCTGTCGGCCATGGCCAGGAGCGAGCCGGGGACGCCGCGCTCGCCCGTGGCGGCGCACAAATCGAGTTCGGCGGCGGCGATCGGGCCGCTCTCCAGGCGGTCGGGGCCGCGGTGTCCCAATGCGTCTGTTGGCTCTGCTGGGGTCGTGGCAGGCTGGGTCTGGGGCGACCAGGGCAGATAGGAGAGAATCGGGCTGCTGAAGAGATCGCGGTCCGCCATGACCAGGAGCGAGCCGGGGATGCCGCGCGCGCCGCTCGCCGGGTCCGGCGCGAGGGCGTCTGAGACATCGAGGTCGCCGGTCTGGCCGGCGCCCCCGCCGACCAGTCCCACAAGCGCCACCAGGCAGAATCCGACACGCACGTTCCCTGTGCGCAGCACGCCACAACCCCTGATCGGAGTGTGGCCAGGCGAGCGGCTGCGCGATGCCGGACGTACTAAGCCTAAACTGGGTCCGGTGCGATGTCAAAAGACGGATCGCGCGCATGCACGGCCAGCGGCGGACCGCCGAGCACCGAACGCCGCTCCCCCCTGTGGAACAGGCCCTGTCAGCGATCGACGATCCAGACTTTCGTTCGGCGGCGGATGCCAAACCTCAACGCCTTGCCGTGGGAGGACATGTAGATGTCGATCCGCCTGCCCTTGATGGCCCCGCCCTTGTCCTCGACCACGAACGTGCGACCAGGGAAGCACGACAGCCGCACCTTCGTCCTCACTGCAATCCCTGTGCCGTTGACGGGCCGGTGAGGGGACGAGGAAGGGCCCATCACAGGATATGGGGCGTAACGCCGCCGTGCGGGCACAGGATATGGTGGAGGGAATCGTGGCGGGAGCTGCGGACGGCGCGGCGGGGCGCTGCCCGAGATCGTGCGGCGCCCGTGCGAGAGCGGCTCGTCTGGGGCCAAGGCCGCGACGTCTCTGGCTATCTGCTGAGGGTGAGCCGGGTCTTGCCCTTGCCGACGACGACCTTCCCGAGGGTCACGATGCCCCACCGGTCGGCGGTGGCCTCGCCCGCCTGGGGCCTCTGCCCGCCTGCGAGGGGGGTGCTGGTCCACCGGACCCTGTCGCCGGGCTTCGTCTGGAAGTGCTGGCGGCGGCGGGGGGTCACGTCCACGGTGCAGGCGTCCTGGGGGGCCTTGGCAATGAGGCCGACGGTCATGGCCCAGCGGTCGGGCTCATCGACGATGTCCTTCGTCTCCCAGGAGAGATAAGAGTTCACCTGACCGTCAGGGTCGCCGTCCTCGGGCGTGCCGTTGCCGGGGTTGTCGTCGAGTGAGCAGCGGGTGAAGGCGGGCAGGCTCTGGTCGGTGCGGACGTCGATGGGCAGGACCCGCTCGGCGAGCGAGACGGGCATGCGGGCGCGCTGGCCGTGGCCGCCGAGGCCCCAGACGAAGAGATGAGGCCGCCTGGTGTCCTGGAGCGCCCGCAGGAACTCGATGGCCTGGGGCCAGCCGATGGCGCCGTCGTTCTTGCCGTTCGAGAAGGTGATGAACCCGATCTCGGCCTCGGGGTGGCGTCGCAGGTACCACGCGTCGTTGTAGTGGTCCCAGACGGGCGTGCCGTCCTCGAACTTGACGCCCCACTCGGGCTGGCCGTAGACCCTGGCGTAGGAGCCCTTGAACTGGGGCGTCTTCGCGGGATTGTGCACGCCCACCCACCCGACGGCCCACGCGATGTGCTCGGGGTAGCGGATGGCGAACATGGGCGAGCCCGAGCCGCCCATCGAGCTGCCGGCCACGTGCGTCCGCGTCAGATCGATGTCCCACTGCGTGGTCATCCAGGCGAGGAACGAGAGCATCCGCCGCGTCGAGTAGGGCCGGACGACGCCCTTCCGCCACGCCTCCCGGGTCGGCTTGCCCTTCCAGTAGAGCTCGTGGTATCCGGTCCACCAGTCGTACGGGATCTGGTTGGAGGCAAGGAGGATGTGGCCCTTCTCGGCGTTGTACCACCAGCCGTAGCCGCCGTTGAGGCTGCCGCCCCAGCAGTGGAGGTGGATGCCCACGGGCGTCGGCTTCGCGGGCCTCGGCGGGATGGCGACGAGGTAGTCGTAGGGGCGGCTCGGCTCCGCGCAGTTCGGCGGCGCCTCCCACCGCACGTAGTAGCGCAGCTCGACGGGGCCTTTGACGTACATGAAGCGCTCGGGCCGCTCGATCCGCTGGAGCACGGGCGCGCCCTGGCCCACCGTCTCCTCGACGGGCGCCTTCAGCACGTTGCCCGCGTCGAGCGACGTCTCTTCCTTGCCGCCGACGGACACGGTCACGGCGTACCACGCCTTGCCCGCCTTCTTTGGGTTGTGTGCGTAGATGCCCGTCCCCGGCGGCACGGGGCCTCTGCCCTCGTCCACCACGTAGCGCGTTGCCATCTGCTTCGGCTTGGGGTAGATGCCGTGGTAGTCGGCGTTCCAGCACGTCAGGGGCGGGACCTCGGCGACCGGCGTCATCCCCTCGACCGAGGCGATGGGCGCCTCGGCGCGGTAGACGCGGAAGCGGATCGACCCCGCCTGCTCGACGCGCCGGCGCTTCCGCAGCTCCTTCGCGGCGATTCCCTCCTCGCCGATCAGCGGCTCTCCCGCGCGCCATGTCAGCAGCGTCTGCCCCGCGCGGTGCCGCGCGGTCAGCTTCGCAGCCTGCTGGCCTGCATTGCCTACCGCCCCAAGCCACAGGGCGCATAGGAGTGATGCAAGGGTCTTGAGCGGTGACACACCTGCCTCCATGCGCCGTCTCCCATTCGACACGTCGCGACCAGATTCTGGGAGCCGCCCAGCGCTGGCTGAGCCGCGCGCCGGGTCCTACGAGGCGGGACGGTTGATGCGGAGCAACTGCCCGGCGAGGTCACCCTTCGCCAGGACAGCGTCGTGGATGCGGCGCGCCAGCGCTGCGAAGTCGCTGTCGAAGCTGCACACGACGATGCCCGAATGACCAGGACTCTCTGCGTGCAGCCGCACGAAGTGCCGTCGGTTCAGCGTCAGGACCGCCCGGCCCTCGCCGTGGGCGAAGGCCAGCACCTTGGCGTCGGGCAGAGACTGCCCGGCATCGCCAGCTTCCTGGATCGTGAGGACATCATGGCCCAGGGCGCGCAGCTCCTCAACGACGGTCAGGGGGAAGTTCTCGTTGGAGTAGAAGCAGGCCATGGCTCACGCGGACTCGTTGTCCCGGATCTGCTCGTCGATCTCGTCGCGGTGCGCGCGGTAGTAGGCCCAGGCATTGGCGAGGTCCTCAGCGCGCAACGTCGGGTAGCACCGCAGCAGCTCAGCCTCGGTCGTGCCCAGGCAACGCGCCTGCACCAGAAGCCAGACCGGAATCCGCGTTCGCACGATACACGGTTCCCCGCCACACACCCCCGGCGTGCTCTCGATGCCGGGGAACGCATCGCCGATCTGGCGCACGACCCACTGGAGCACCTGCGCCAGCTCGCCCGGCGCCATGCGGGACAGCAGCTTCTCGACATCGTCCAGCGCGCTCATCCGCTCTCACTGCCTCCGGGGATCGCGTCCCAGGACCTCAGGCCCCATTGTGGTCGCGCGCGCACGGGTTGTCAAGCGTTTCCTACTGGAGTTGCACGGCACCCTTACGGGGTGTGGCCGGGTCACGGCAAGCCCTGTTTCTTGCGAAGCGCCCACTCGGCGCCGAGGCAGGCGAGGACGAGGAGGAGGAAGGGCCAGCGGTCCCAGTAGTCGCGGTCCGTGGCCTTCATCTGGCGGTGAGTCGCTTCCTCGAGTAGGGACGCGACGCCGCCTGCCTTCGCGAGCGCGAAGTGCTCGCCGCCGCTCGCCTCGGCGATGGATGCCAGGTAGGCGGGGTCGGGCTGGTAGTTGCGGAACTCGACGGTGGCCTCGCGGCAGGCGAACTGCACGGTGTCCTCGCCCAGCGGGCCGCTGTCGTCCTTCGCGGTGACGCGGAGGCGGTAGTCGCCGACCTGGTCGAGGTAGACAGTGAGCAGGTAGACGCCGGGCCGGCTGAGCGACGCCGGCACCCGATGGGCGGTGGTCGTGCCGTCGGGCCTGCGGAGCTCGAGCTCGACGTCCGCGCTCTCCGTCGGCTCGGCGTCGGAGTCGAGGACGTGGACGCGGATCGCCGCGCTCTCGGTCAGCTCGTAGAGGTTCCTGTCCGTCTCGATGACGGTGAGCTTGCTCGGGAAGTCGATGCGGTAGGCCGCGAGCCAGCGGACCGCGTTCTTCCAGAATCGCTTGTAGTAGCGGTTGTCGCCGTCCTCGCCCCATTCGGCCTCGAAGTCCTCGCCCCAGCCCGCCGTCGTGTCGGAGGTGAAGGCCATGGACCTGCCCTTGCCGTAGTGCTGGACGGCCAGAAGCACCCGCTTGCCGTAGGGCGTGCGATAGACAGGGTGGACGGCGAGGGTCGTGGCCGCAGGCTTCGCTCGCGTAACCTTGTTGAAGCCCTTGAAGTCCGGCAGCTCGGCCCAGATGCGGCGGTTGCGCTCGGGGTCAGGGTCGATCTGCATCACCGGGTGATCCCGGCCGTCCGGGGTGATCTCCCAGGCGAACTCGATGTCCTCGTAGTAGCCGTCGGCCCGGCCGTCCATGTCCACGGGCAGGAGCTTGTCGAGCGCGCTCTCGTCGTAGCCGCCGGAGCCGAAGGCCGTCCAGCCCCCGACCATGCACAGCCCGCCTCCGTGCTCCGCCACGAAGTCCACCATCCAGCGGACCTGCTCGTCGGTGAACTTGTCGATGTCGATGTCGCTCACGATCAGGACGTCGTACTCGTAGAGATCGCGCTTGGTCTTCGGGAAGCCCTTCTCGGGGTCGGCGATGAAGCCGATGCCCGCCTCCCGCGCCGCCTCGACGTCGTCGCGGAACAGCGGGGTGACCTCGACGTCCTTGTCCTCCTCGAGCGCCTGGACGAGGTACTGGTGCTCCCACAGGTCGCGGCCCTCGACCTTCCGCTGGGTCCCCTCCATGTAGAGCACGCGGAGGGTGCGGCGGGCGCAATCTATGGCGAAGTCGTAGGCGTTGTTCTCGCGGAGGATCTCGCCCGGCTGCACGGGCAGCTCGACGCTGTAGCGCAGGAAGCCCTCCTCGGTCGGGCGGATCTCGAAGCCGCAGCCAGGCTTCTCCCCGCGCAGGACGACCTCCTTGCGCTCGACCTCCTTGCCGCCCTGGCGCAGGACGACCGGCACCGTGCGGCCCTCGAAGCCGTGGTGCGACAGCTCGACCGCCACGTCCACCACGGTGTCGATGCGCACCTTGCGGCGAACCGTCACGTCCCGGATGGCCACGTCGCCGAGAGGCTGGCCGCCGACGGCGATGGTGTGGACGGGCGTGCCGCGCCGCTTGAGCTCGGCGGCGACCGGCTCGGCGGCGCGGGGGCCGTTGTCGGCGCCGTCGGAGACCAGGAGCACGGCGGCGGCAGGCTGGTCACGGGTCTCGCGGGCGACGGTGCGGAGCGCGGCGGTGATGTCGGTGCGGTCGCCGTCGGGCTCGGCGGCGTCGAGGCTCTCGACCCGCTCGGCGTCGGGGCCAAGACGATAGAGCGCGAGACGGAAGTCCTCGCCGAGCTTCGTCACCACGCCATCGTCGCCGAGCAGCTCGGCCTTGGCCGCCTCGAAGCGGCTCAACTCGCCGTCGGCCAGATCCTCGATGCCCATGCTCTTCGAGGTGTCGAACAGCACGGCGAGTTGGCTGTGGCGGGTGTCGGGCTCCAGGGTCCGCTGGATCGGCCGCATCAGGTAGACGCACAGCAGCACGATCGCCGCGACCCGCAGCGCCAGCAGCCCGTGGCGCACCCACCGCGGCATGTCCAGCTTGACCTTGCGGTAGAGCAGCCACGCCGCCCCCGACAGCACGACCAGCGCGCCGAGCGTCGCATAGAGAGGCCAGGGATGGGCGAAGTAGTAGCTCGTGTTCATGACAGTCTGGAGTTGTGAGCGCAGGGAGCCTGGATGGGTGGATGAATGGATGGGTGGATGAATGGGAAGAGGGATGCTCGATGCTCGATACTGGATTCTCGATAGAAGAACAGGCGCCCATCCCTACGAGTATCGAGTATCCGGCATCGAGTATCCGGCCCTCCATTCATCCGCTCATCCACCCATCCACTCATCCATCCCATTCCGCCTCTCAGTCTTCCGAGACGGCGCGGTAGTATCTCTTGACCAGCTCGCGGAACTCCTCGGGGACCTCCTCGTCGGTGGGCTCGCGGATGTCGCGCTTGGCGGCGAGGCGGTCGAGCTGCTCGATGAGGCCGTCGCCGATGACCTGGAGGGCCCGCTCGGTGCGGCTCAGGCCGCCCTTGGCCAGCTCGGGGCGGCGGCCGTGGAGCGACTCCTGGGCGCGCTGAAGCTCGCGCCTGGCCTCGTCGAGCTTGCGCTGGGTCTCCGCAGACGCCTGGGCGCGGGCCATGCGACGCTCGAGCGATTCGAGCTCCTCGCGGGCCTCCTCGGCACGCCGCTGGGCCTCGCGGAGATCCTCGCCGCGGGGCGTTGGGTTCGGGCGGTCGGGCTCGTCGGCCGCGCCGCGCTCGAGGGCCTCACGGGCCATGCGGGCCTGCTCGGCTGCGCGACGGGCCTGGTCGCGGGCGGTGGCGAGGCGCTCGGCCTCGGAGCCGCGCAGATCGCTCGCCGCGTCCTGGAGGCGCTGCTCGGTGCGGTCGAGGCTCTCGGCGAGCGGCTCGGCCTGCTGGCGCATGGCCTGGAGCTCGCGCGGCGTCGGCTGGGCCTGCTGCTCCAGGCGCTGCTGGAGGTCGCGCATCTGCTCGGGGGTCTGGGCCTGCTGGAAGTCCTCCGCGATGTCCTGGAGCTCCTCGCCGGTGCCGCCTGCGGCGGAGGGGGCGCGCTGCTGGACGCGGGAGAGCTGGCGGCTGAGCGACTCGGCCTCGGCCGTCGCCTCGGCCTGGGAGCGGGCCATGGACCGCATGTCGCGGGGCGAGGGCTGCTGGCCCTGGTCGGCCTGCTGCTCGGCCCGTGCGAGGGCCTCGCCGACCTGCTGCTGGCTGCGGGAGGCGGCGCGGGCACGGTCGAGGGCGGCATCGACGCGATCGGCGAGTTGGCGGTTCAGCGCCTCCTGCATCGCCTGCTGCGCTTGCTGGAGGGACTCGGTGGCCTGCTGGCCGGCCTGGCGCGGGGTGGCCTGCGAGGGGGTCTGCCCCGGCTCCGGCGCCTCGCCGGGCGTCGGCGTCGCGCGCTGGCCAGGGGCCGGCTGCTGCGCCTGGGCCTGCGCCTGCGCTTGTGCCTGAGATTGCGATGGCGACTGGGATTGGCTCTGAGACTGTGACTGGCTCTCGGCCTGGCTCTGCTGGGCCTGCTGGCTGGCCTGTTGCTGCGCCTCTTGGGCTTGCTGGGGGGTCTGCTGGGGCTGGCCCTCCTGGCCGGGCTGCTGGGCCTGCTGGGGCTGTTGGCCGGCCTGCGGTGGCTGCTGGCCCTGCTGCTGGGGCTCTCCGGGCTGGCCCGGCTGGGGCTGCTGGGGCGTGGGCTGCTGGGAGGCACCTTGCTGCTGTTGCGGCTGGCCGGGCTGGGGCTGGGCGAGCGCCTGCTCGGCCTGTGCCATGGCCTGCTGGGCCTGGTCGAGGGCCTGCTGGGCAGCGTCGGCCTGGTTCTGCCGCTCCATGATGGGGTTGGCCTCGGCCTGCTCAGCAAGCTGTTGGGCCTGCTGGCGAAGCTGGCTCTGCTGCTGGGCGAGGGCATTGTCGGGCTGGCCCTCGGGCATGGCCTGGTTGAGCTGCTCCTGGGCCTGGGCAAGCTGCTGAGCCTGCTTGAGGGCTTCCTGGAGGGCCTGTTCCTGGCGGGCGTCGGCCTCGTCGGCGGCCTGGGCAAGCTGCTCGCCCATCTGCTGGAGGCCCTGCTGCGCCTGGCGCTGAGCCTCGTGGGCGGGCTGGGGCTGGCCCTGCTGGAGGTTCTCCTGAGCCTGCTGCATCGCCTGGGGGGTCTGGCCTTGCTGGGCTTCCTGCGCGGCGTTGCGGACGGCCTCGGCGGCGGGGTTCTCGAACCTCTCGGCCTGCTGCGCCAACTCGTCGAGCTGGCGCCCGAACTCCTCGAGCTGCTCCCTCAACTGCTCCTGTCCCTCGGCGACCTGCTGGAGCTGCTGTCGGGGATCGCCTGGCTGTTGTGGCTGGCCCTGCTGAGGCTGGCCGGCCTGCGGCTGACCGGCTTCTGGCTGGCCCTGTTCTGGTTGTCCCGCCTCCGGCTGACCGGCTTCCGGCTGACCTTGTTCAGGTTGGCCCGCCTCCGGTTGCCCGGCTTCCGGCTGACCCTGTTCTGGTTGCCCCGCCTCCGGCTGGCCGGCTTCCGGTTGACCCTGCTCGGGCTGACCCGCCTCTGGCTGACCCGCTTCGGGTTGCCCCGCCTCCGGCTGGCCCTGCTCAGGTTGTCCCGCCTCCGGTTGCCCGGCTTCCGGCTGACCTTGTTCAGGTTGCCCGGCCTCCGGCTGCCCCTGCTCAGGTTGTCCCGCCTCCGGCTGTCCCTGCTCAGGCTGACCCGCTTCAGGCTGCCCGGCTTCCGGCTGACCCTGCTCGGGTTGGCCCGCCTCGGGCTGACCGGCTTCCGGCTCACCCTGCTCCGGTTGGCCTGCCTCCGGTTGCCCGGCTTCCGGCTCCCCGGCCTCCGGTTGGCCTCGCTCGGGCTGACCGGCTTCCGGCTGGCCGGCTTCGGGCCGGCCCTGCTCCGGTTGGCCTGCCTCCGGTTGCCCGGCTTCCGGCTCCCCGGCCTCCG